>CAZJUL010000020.1:0-1213 GCA_964549095.1 uncultured Elusimicrobiaceae bacterium | reverse complement strand
GCCGCAATAACCTTGTGGCCGCCGGCAATGCTTATCTCCTGGGGCCCAACGGGCAGCAATTCGCCACGGCGGCGGCCGTCACTATGCGTTACGACAGGACCGGCCTGGCTGCGAAGAAGCTGATAGAAGGCAGCCTTGCCCCATACCAGATAAGCGAAGACGGGAAATATATTTCCAAACTCGGCAATGCGGTGCTGAATATGGAAAACGGCGAGATAACCGCCGAAGTGGCGCAGTTACACTCGGTATTCGTGATAGCCGGCAGCACCGAGCCGGCTCCTCCGACGCCGCTTACGCCGGATATTACCGCGCCGGTCACCAACCTGGCATACAGCATCCCGGCCTATGAAAACAACGGCATGACTATAATATCCAGCCATGCGCTGGTGTTCATCGACCTTTATGACCCGCAGATAAGCGGCAGCGTAACCTCCGATATAGCGATGGCATATTATCTTGTGGACGCGACCCCCGGCCCGGACTGCCCCGTCCAGCCGCCGTTCAGCGGGCCGCCCGGTACCTGCCAGAACCCGGTCTATTCCGAGCCGTTCAAACTTTCCCCCGGCGCGCATACCATCGTATACAGAAGCGTTGACCAGGCCGGGAACGCCGAAATCTCCAAGAGTCAAACCCTTTATGTGGACGGCGCTAACCCGTTTACGGCGCTTTTTGCCGCCGGGCAGGAAATTCCGGCGGGCGAAACAGGTTCTATGATAGAAGGCTCTTCCATAACATTAAGCGCGACTGACCCGGAACTGAACGGCGTAAGTTCCGGGGTGGGGATGACAATATTCGATATTTCAACCACCCCATGCACCAGCTTCGTGAATTATCCGCAAAACCCCGGCGAATGCAGGAAAATATTATATACGGAACCTTTCGCCCTGCCGGCGGGAACCCACACGGTTTATTACAGCGCTATGGACAACACCGGCAACCAGTCCGCAGTGAAGGCCGCGGAGCTAATTGTCATTGCCGCCGACGCCACGCCGCCTGTGACTACTTTGACCCTAGAGGGCGTGCAGTACCCTGTGGAAGGGAAAACCTATATAGCCCCAACTGCGAAAGTGGTCCTGACCCCTGTCGATCCTGTAGTGGAAGGCATGTTCACCTCCGGCGTGGGAACCACTTATTACCTGGTGGACGGTGAGCCCGCCGTCTCCACGCCCACGGCCTATAGCGAGCCCTTCAGTTTATTAGAAGGCGGCCACCT
>CAZJUL010000019.1:0-18000 GCA_964549095.1 uncultured Elusimicrobiaceae bacterium | reverse complement strand
CCTGGGCCTTTGCAGCTGCATCCTCAGCGGCGGCCTGTTTTTTCTGGGCGGCTTCACTTTTGGGCAACTTATCACAGCCGGCGCACAGGAACGCGGCTGCCGCAAACAGAATGATGGATTTGTTCATGGATTCCTCGCGGTTCGGGCGGTCAGATCAGATCGCGTATACAGTTCACCTGGGTGCAGGTCGTGACCGCGCTGTTTATGTCATATATCAGCGTATAGATGCCGTAGTCTGTCGCCGGGGTGGGCTCGGGGTTCCTTGTTGCGTAGATACAGCCGTCCTTGTCGAGCATGTAAGAGTAGATCCTTTGGACGCAGACGCCCCTGCCGGCGCAGGGTTTGCCCTTGGCGTTAGTGAAGGACAGGTCCAGGTCCCCCCAATTATTCGTGAATCTGCCGTTCTTGGCCGTGTAAGTCATTTGGGCGGACTTAACGGAGGCGAACATGCTCTGCGCCTCGGCTATCCGGGCGCGTTCCACTACTTTAAAATACTGCGGTATGGCAGTGCTGGCCAGGATGCCTATAACGAGAACGACGACCAGCAGTTCTATCAGCGTAAAGCCCCTGCGTGTTTTTTTCATTGTTTTGATCACCGCAAGACCTGTGCCGCGGCGACATCCCCCACCAAAAGATTACAAAATGGAGTACCGGAGAATCAATTCTTTTTATATGAAATCCCCCGCAGGCGCTGGACCTGCCGGGGGAAAGTTCGGAAAACAAGAAAGTTGGCTCCGGGACTAGGATTCGAACCTAGACAAAACGGTTCAGAGCCGTTTGTGCTACCGTTACACCATCCCGGAATAAAACTATTATATATATTTCGGAAGGCCGGAACAAAATGCCGAGAGGAAGTTTGGTAAAATATAGCGGTCAACTGTAGCCCAAGATCGGGGCATAGTGAAATGGTTCTCACGCGTGCTTTGGGAGCATGAATTCCCGGTTCAATTCCGGGTGCCCCGACCATACCTTCCCGCATTCATTTCCTGAACAGCTCGTTCTCGCCCGTTTGCCACGTCCGTTTCACGGGGCCTTCCGCGCCCTTTTCTCGCGGCAGCGAGGACAGGAACCGCTGCAGCCCGTCCTTTATCGCCAGGGCCAGTTTCTGCCGGTTCCCCTCGTCCAGCAGGAAGGCCCGGCTCTTTTCTATGTCGCCTATCTCCAGCAGGACGCGGTACGGCGCCTTGTTCACGTTCTCGTCTATGCTGTAGAAAGCCAGCCTGCCGGTGCTCCTGCAGCGGTAGTCGTTCCTGCCGGTGGAACTGTCCAGGTGGGTGCCGCGGTTCTCCAGGTCGGTGGCCCTGGCTATGGCTTCTATCAGCAGGTCCGACAGCCTCCTGTTCTGCGCCTCGTAGGCGTCCCCGTCGTGGATATAGCCCCAGACAGCGTGGCGGCCGGTGCCGCCGTTATTGTGGATGCCGATAAATACGCGCGGCTTCAGCGCGTTGGACCGGTTCAGTTCCCAGGCGTAGCCCGATATTTTCCCGTCCTCCAGTGCGGAGGTATGCGCCACCAGCGTGTTCGTGCCGGAGTCGGAGTGGTGGAGCTTCTTCGTCATGTAGCTCCAGACCTTGTGGTCGTCGTGGTAGGGCGGGGCATGCAGCGCGTATTCGGCTATGGCGTTGCAGGTCTCGGCCTCGTTGTAGTTGACGCCGGTATCCTTCTGGTGGGACGGCTGGAAGACCACGACCAGGTTTTCCGCCGCGGCGTGGCGCGCGGAGAGAATTGCGGCGGCGAGGAGCAGCGTGGTTATGAAGGTTTGCACTCGAATTTTATTGAAGTGGTCCCGCTTTTTATCCTGTCTATCCGGTCCTGCAGTTCGTCCGCGCCGAGGATCTCCGGGTAGGTTTTCAGGAAGAGCTCCAGCTCACCCAGCGCCTTGTCCCGGTCTCCGCAGACGCAGGAGGCCTGTTTCAGGGCGTCCTCTATTTTCTGCAGCGCTTCTTCGGCGGCATCGGAATAGTTTTCCGGGTACTTAGTATGGAAGGTGGTCCAGCGGCCGTAGAACTTCACGAAAGCGCCTGAGCCGACCCTGCTGCAGCCGAGAAAAGCGGTGTGGGAAGTGACATAAATGTCCCAGCTGCGGGAATGGTTCTCGTCGCGCAGTATGGCGAAGAATTCGATGTCGGCCTTCCTGCCTTTTTTCACGGCGAGGGCGTGGAAGAAATCCGGCTTTATCCAGGCGCCCGGCACCTCGGCGCTGCCGAGCTCCAGCCCCCTGAACCTGGCCGCCGCGCTTTTGTAATCTTCGGCCTTCATGTTCGCCGAACCGTCGGACAGTTCGTCGCAGAGTTCCTGGGCTTTCAGGTAAAGCGGTTCCAGCGATCTTTTGGCTTTGGCCGTCTCGACTTTCTTGAGCTCGGACAGATAATTGCCCGCCGCGAAAATTTCGGCGGAGGCGTTCAGCGGAACGCAAAGCAGCAGGAACAGGATGATCTTCACGGTATTTCCCCCGGCGCCGGGTCCCCGGTCCCCGTCACGCTACAATCAATATACTATTTTTAGCCCCCGGAATTCCCGGTTTTAGAAACCGGCCGATAAAAGCACGCCCTCGTAGCCGGGCCTGAAAACCGGCAGAAGCAGGGCGGTCTTGCGGCCGCGCTCTTTGGACCGGGCGGTAACGGCGCGCCCGGCGGCGGTGCCCAGGACGGCCCCGGCAAAAACATCCGAGGCCCAGTGCTTGTCGGAGTATATCCTCTGCAGGGCGAGAACAGAAGCCGCCCCGTAAGCCGCCGCGCCCGCCCAGAAATTGTCATAGCCGGCGGCGTAAACCGAAGCGACCGCAAAAGCGCTTACCGTATGCCCCGAAGGGAAAGAGGTGGAGTAGGATTTAAAGATGAAAGGCTTGAAGGTCCTCTTGCCGTTCCCGGCGTAAGGCCTGGAGCGGCCGGCCGCGTATTTCACCACGGAGCCGACGGCGTTGGCCGCCAGGAAGGATTCAACGGCCAGCAGGGAGGTGTCCCGCAGCTTTTCATCCCTGAACAGGCAGCCCGCGCCGGCCAGCGCGCCGGCCAGGGCCAGGTCGTATCCGCCGTTGCCCAGCTTTTCGGCGGTCGGCGACAGGTCATCAAGCCCCTCAGTACGGTTCTTCGCCGCGGCGCGCCTTATCTGCCCGTCCAGCGAATACAGCAGCGCCCCGGCGCCCAGCCCGCCCAGGACATAATAGGCGGAGGACCGCGTGATCCGGGCAGGGGAAGAGGCCAGGTAGCCGGCGTCGTTCCACGCGTTCTTTATTATATTTTCCCCGCCGGCGCAGGGCGCGGCGGACAGGAGGCAGAGGATGAAGCAGAATTCTTTAGCGCGGAACATTACGATATTATACCTTTTGGCGCGGGGCGCGGCCTTGCGGCACGCAAAAAAACCGGCCCCTGTTAAGGGGCCGGGTAAAATCTCGTTACGAAATTTTTTGGTGGTGGCTACCAGCGATTTCCGCCGCCGCCGCCGCCGCGACCGCCGCGATCGCCGCCGCCGCCGCCGAACCCGCCGCTGCGTTTTTCCATCGGCCTGGCTTCGTTCACGGTCAGCTTCCTGCCTTCCATGTCGGCGCCGTTCAGCTTCTCTATAGCAGCCGTGGCTTCCGCGTCATTGGACATTTCCACGAAGCCGAAGCCCCGGGACTGCCCGCTGAACTTGTCGGTTATAACTTTCGCGCTGGTGACCGCGCCGTGCGCCGCAAAATGCGCGTTCAGCTGCTCGTCATTAACCGAGAAAGGCAAACCACCTACGTATAATCTCTTGCTCATTGTGTTCTATCCTCCTAGCATTTCAAACAAACCTTTTAACCGATCGTCTTGCGTTTTCCTCAAACTGCTAGTTCAGATAGCGCTCGCCCGAACCGATCTTAGGAATGCTGATTAGTAATATTAAAGCATATTTCCGTAAAAATAACAACGAAAATGGTATTTTTGGCGAACCGGGGGGCAACGCCGCCCCGCCCGCTTGGCGCCCCCCGCCTTTCAGACACCTATGTCTTCGTTCCAGAGGCGGGGCTTTTCGCTTATAAAATCCGCCATCATCCGCCTGCATTCCGGCAGGTCGAGGTTTACCAGCTTCACGAACTTCTTTGAATAGCTTTCCGGGCCTTTGAAAGTCCGGTTCTCGCCTATTACCACTGTCGGTATCTTGTAGAGCAGGATGGCGCCGGTGCACATGGGGCAGGGCGAAAGCGTGGAATAGATGGCGCATTTTTTGTAATCGGCGGCCTTCAGCCGGCCGGCGTTCTCCAGGCAGTCCATCTCCGCGTGAAGTATGGCGGACCTTTTCTGGACGCGCCTGTTGTGCCCGCGGCCTATCACTTTTCCCCCCTTCACCAGCACCGCGCCTATAGGGATGCCGCCCTCCCGGAGACCCTTCCTGGCCTCTTTTATCGCCAGGTCCATGAATTTTAAATGGTTTTTGTTTGTCATAGGCTTTCCTTAAGCAGGCAATCAATTTTATCATAATGGGCGCGGGCCCGGAACACGGGGGCGGAGATTTTCCAGCCGGCGGGGCAATTTTGTATAGTTTACACACTGAGCATCTGGACGCTTCTGTGATAACAAAAATACTTTTTCTGGCCCTCTTAACCCTTATGACCACACGAACAAAAGCCCAGGAAACAGCGGCCGGCGCGCTGCGCTCCTATACGCTGGTACACGCCCTGCCGGGCGATTTCCGGGACGCCGAAACGGAGAACCTGGAGCCCGCGGAACTCGCGGAAGGCGCCTTTAAGGCAGTCAGCCGCAGCTCGAAACCCGTGACCGCGGTACTGACTTCCCCACAGATCAAAGCCCTGTTCCCGTTCGACCGCCTGCTGCTGACCGCCAACGCCGCGCTGGGGCCGGGCGACTCGCTCTCGTTCCAGGCGCAGGTCAAAGCCGACGGCGACTGGAGCCCCTGGTTCGATTTCGGCTCCTTCAACCCCGCAGGCGGCGCGGCCAGCGCCGGGTCCCAGGAAAACCCTTTCGGCAGGATGGCCATAGACACGGTCGTCCTGAAAGCGCGGGCGAAATACCTGAGGTACAGGATCAGGCTGTCCGCCGCGGCCGGCTCGGCGCCCGCGCTGCGCCTGGTGTCCGCGGTCTGCACCGACTCTTCTCTTCCGTATAACGAGGCCGCCGCCGTAAAAAAAGCCGCGGGCGGCGGGGCCCTCAGGCTGGCCGTACCGCAGTACTCGCAGATGCTGGAGCAGGTCAATTATTCCAAGGACATCTGCAGCCCGACCTCGCTGGCCATGGCGCTGAATTATTTCGGCGTCAAGTCCGCGCCGCTGGAGACCGCGGCGCGCGTCTTCGACACCGCCGAGAATATCTACGGCAACTGGTCCTTCAACGCCGCCTTCGCCGGGGCGCGGGGCCTTTACGCCTGGCTCACCCGCCTGAACTCCCTGGACGAGGCGCGCGAACACCTGGACGCCGGCATACTGCTGGTCGCCAGCCTGACCTACGGGCCGGAAGAGCTGAAGAGATCCCCGCTCAGGAAGACCGCCGGCCACCTGCTGGTCATAAAAGGCTTTGACGCGAAAGGCAACGTTATAACCAACGACCCCGCCGCGCCGGACGGCAAGACCGTGGAGCGCGTCTACGACCGCAGGGAATTCGCCCAAGCCTGGCTGAAGAACAAGTTCGGCACGGCTTACGCCGTGACGCCCGCCGTGAAGGATCTTCTGACCGCCAGGCCGCCGTTCGCCGAGATGTTCTCGATGCCGCTCGACTCCGGGAAAGGCGGCAGGGAAAAGCTCATCGAGACGCAGGTGCTGCCCGGCGAGCGCGCCAGGCTGCTGGAGGCGCGCGGCGCCTGGCTGAACATCGAAGCCCTGGAACAGCCGCGCAAGGACGGGAAGGGCCTGGCCCCCTACCGCGGCTGGATAGAAGCGAAGGACGCGGTTTTTGCCGTGCCCGGCAGGCCCGACGCCGTGGTGAAGGCGAAAAAAGCGGCGCTGGGCGGCGGCGCGCAGGGCGAACTCTCCGTCGGCGTAAAGGTAAAGCTGGCTGCCGGCGAAAAAGGCCGGCCGCTGGCGCTGCTGCCCGGCGGGGAAGGCGGCCTGATAAGCGAAAAGGACATCAACCGCCTGCCGGTAAAGCTCCCTCCCGAAGAGCTGCGCAAAAAGATCCTGGAAACCGCCCGCAAGTTCCTGGGCGACAAATATTACTGGGGCGGGCGCTCGGCCTCCGGGGTGGACTGCTCCGGCCTGGTCAGCCTGGCCTACAGGGCCTGGGGCGTGGACCTGCCCCGCAACGCCTCGGACCAGTTCACGGCCGCAAGATCCGTAGCCCGCGAAAACCTGCAGCCGGCCGACCTTATTTTCTCCACGGCGCCGGCCGACAATGCCAGCATAGACCACGTGATGCTTTACGCCGGCAACGGCAGGCTGATAGAGGCCACGCGCGACACCGACTCCGTGCGGGAAGTGAGCTTCAAGGAAAAGTTCGGCATTGAATTCGATAAGGCGAAGAACGGCCAGGCCATAAAAGGCAAAAAGGTCTATTTCCGCAGGATCTTGAAATAGGGGGACGCTGATGACTAAATGACTAACTATTCAAGTTGCTATCAATTAGTCATTTAGTCATCAGCGTCCCCATTTATTTATGAACGAAAAAGAAAGGGTGAAAGCGGTATTGAAAGCTTTAAAGGCGGCCTACCCCGCGGCAGAATGTTCGCTGGAGCACGCCGACCCTTTCCAGCTGCTGGTGGCCACCATACTCTCGGCCCAGTGCACCGACAAGCGGGTGAATATGGTGACGCCGGGCCTGTTCAAAAAGTACCCCGGCCCGGCGGCCTTCGCCGCGGCGGACCTCGGCGCTATAGAAAAAGAGATACATTCCACCGGCTTCTACAAGAACAAGGCCCTCTCCATCAAGGAAACCTCGAAGGCCCTGGTGGAGCGGTTCGGCGGCAAGGTCCCCTCCGACATGGACAGCCTGCTGACCTTGCGCGGCGTGGCCAGGAAGACGGCCAATGTTGTGCTGGGCTCCGCCTTCGGCATAGCCGCCGGCGTGGTGGTGGACACGCACGTGAAGAGACTGGCCTTCCGGCTGGGACTGACCAAAGAGACCGACCCCGTAAAAATAGAAAAAGACCTTATGGCCGCCCTGGACAGGAAAGACTGGATCTGGGCCGCCCACGCGCTGGTGCTGCACGGCCGCGCCGTCTGCGACGCCCGCAAACCCCTCTGCGAAAAGTGTCCCCTCTCCCCCCGCTGCCCTAAAAAAGGCCTAAAAGAATAAGCCGCGGGACTTCCCGCGGCCTTTTCCCTTTGAGCCGTTTGGCTCAGATATTGGTGATATCCTGGAAGATGACGCCGGCGCCTATTATCTTGCCGTCCACGCCCTTGATGGTGATGGAGCTGTAGCCGATGATCTTGGCGGCGCCGTTCACCGTGCACTTGAATTCTTTGCGCTTCACGGTCTTGCCTTCCTTCAGCACGTCGCCTATGGCCGCCACGATGTCAGCGGACACGTGAAAAAAGCTTATGATGTTCTGGTTCAGGTATTCGTCCCCGGCGGCGAAGATCTCCTTGGCCTTGGGGTTGAAGAAGATGACCTTGCCTTCCAGGTCCACGCCGATGAAGCCGCCGGTCAGGTTGTTGATGGTGTTCTCGCCCCTGAGGCTGAGCTGTTTTATGGTGGCTTCCAGGCGGCGCAGGTAGACGTCGCGCGACATGAAGGCGGTAAGCATCGAGGCGAGCTTCGCCTCCTCTTCGGTGAACTTCCCGTTGACGGAATTGATGAACTCGACCACGGCCAGCAGCTTGCCGCCGAAGAGCGCCGGGACGGCGATTATATTTTTGGTCTTGAAGCCGGTGCCGTAATCCACTTTCTTGGTGAAGCGGGGGTCGTTCTCGGTATCGTTCACCAGGATGGCCCGCTTGTTCTCGGCGCACCAGCCGACTATCCCCTGGTAGCCGAAGCTGACGCCCTCCAGCTCGCTGCCGACGGGGCCGAGGCTTTTCTTGAAGCTCAGCATCTTCTTGGCCTCGTCCACCTCGAAGATGGTGGCGGCGTGGCAGCCGACTGCGGCGGCGGCCTTCCGGATAAGGTATTCCCAGATTTCGTCTTCGCTCTGCAGCGGCGCGGAAGCGAAATCCTCGAAGAGCGCGGCGGCCGTTCCGAAATGGTCTGCGGTCATTTAGTCACCCTCGCTGTCTGTATTTTCAGGAAATCCAGCAGGCCGCCGGTTATGGTCCCGGCCAGCTTCTGCTGGAACCCGGCGTCGTTCAGCATTTCTTCGTGTTCCGGGAATATCATGTAGGCGCTTTCAATAAGGATGGCCGGCATGGAAGTAAGGCGCGCCACGGCGTAATCCCCGTACCGCAGCCCCTCGTCGGGCAGCGGGATATTCTTCAGGTAGGACCTGTGCACGGCGGCCGCCAGCTTCATGCTGTGCCTGTGATAGTGGTAGATGGAAAAGCCCCTCGGCTGGCCGAACGGGTCCTCGCCGTCGGCGATGGCGTTGTTGTGCAGGCTGATATAGAGGTCCCCCAGCTGCACCGTCTCGGTATCCCTGCGTATCATATAGACGGTAGCGCCAAGCGAGGACAGTTCAGCGTTCAGCCTGTGCGCGGTGACCAGGTTCACCTGGTATTCGAAAGTGCCCATCGGCCCGATGGCCCCGTCGTAAGGCGGCACCTGTTTCGGGGAATGTCCCGCGTCCACCACCACCCTCAGTCCCTCGAGCGGCCTCGGCCAGGCCCGGCTTATGGCCGGCGCCTTCTTCATCTCCACGATCAGCGCGCGGGCGCCGAAGGAAACATCGTAGCCCCAGAGCGGCTGGGACGGGTCGAACTCGAAATCCACCACTACATTGGTTTCCCCCGCCTGCGCAACGCGCGCGTAAGAGACGAAGGTGTCCGAAGAGTCGTACACGATGGTGTTGGTGCGCGCCTTCGTATAATAGAGCGTCAGCCTGAGCGAGCCCTCCCGCTCCTCGACGGTATAGGGCACCTTGTCCGGCAGGTAGATGGAGGCGGAGGAGCCGGTTTCCGTCTTTTTTATTCTGACGGCGCCGGTCTCGGTGAGCGGGGCGAAGGCGGAATCGTTGGACAGGGCGACCTTGGAGTCGTCCACCCAGGCGGTTTCTCCCGGGGACAGGCGTATCCTGCGCATGGAGCCGACGCGGCCGTCGGAGACCAGCTTCACGCCCCTGGGCAGGAACATCGTGTACCCGGCGTCCGGCCCGCCGCGCAGTATCACCGTGTCGGTGGAGGTTTCAAGCACGGAATAGCCGTCGGGCACTGTGATCCTGCCTTTGGCGGCAGCCGACGCGCCGGCGCCGAAAAGGGCCTTTTTGAACCTGGCGCTCAGCTGCCCGCCGCGGACCGAATCGGAATTCTTCACGCGGTAAAGGCCGACATAGCGCCCTGACCCCTTGGGCAGTTCCGCCATCTCAACATCCTTCACCAGGTCCTTCACGGAAAAGAGGGCCTTGTGCGACGGGGTACCCAGCGCCAGCACGTTGAGGTAATCCCCGGCCGAAAGCTCGAGGTCGGAAGAAGGGGTTATTATTTCCAGGCTGAGCGGCCCGGTGGACACGCGCACCGGCGGCGGCTGGCGGACCTTTATTTTCCTGACATAGGAAACGGTCGCGCCGTTCAGCAGTTCGCAGTTGAAAGAGAACTCGCCCTCGCTTACCGGCAGGTACGCGATAAAGGCCCCGTTCCTGTAAACGCTTATCTTCTGGCCGTTGATGGAAAAGGGCGCGGTGGACGGGGTTATGCTGCCGAAGATGAAGGTGTTCTTCACCGGCGGGATGCCGTCGCCTTCGGAAGGGTACATTATCTTTATCTCGCCGGCGCGCGCGGAAAGGCCCGCCAGGGCGGTTATCAGCAGGGTAGTAAAAAGGACGCGGGCTTTCATATTTAAAGAAAACGCAACAGAGATTTAACAGCGCTGAAGTATTATCTATTATAATATATTCACCGACGCATTATGAAAAAAGCCCTCGTTATAGCGCTGCTGGCCCTTTACCCCCTCCGGGCCGCGGCCGTTGATTATACCTGGCACGCCCCGGGCGCGCGGGCCAACGGCATGGGCACGGCTTTCGCCAGCGTCGCCGACGATCCCTACGCTATCTTCTACAACCCGGCCGGCCTGTCCTCCCTGCGCAGCCTGGACGCCAGGGGCGGCATGGGCAGGCGCCTGTCGCCGCTGGCCCCCCTCGGGGAACTCTCACTGGCCTACGCCAGGCCCGCGCCCAATATGGCCAACCGCACCTACGGCCTGGGCTACCACGGCGTGCGGCAGGCGGAGTTCGGCCGTCGCGATTCCGTCCTGGTCGGGGCCGGGGACAGCCTGGTCCTGAAGTATTTCCAGCGGCCGGTCGCCTACGGCGTCAATTTAAAGATAATCAGCCTGCGCGACGCGCAGGCCGTTTCCGCTTCCACCGCCGCGGTTGCGGCTGAGGCCAAAAGCCATCTCGGCTTCGGCCTCGACGCCGGGCTGATGCTCTCCTCCGACTGGGGCCTCAAGACGGCCCTGGCGCTTACCGACCTGGATTTCGGCCTGGGCCGCTCCCTCACCACCCTCACCCTCGGCAATTCCTACCGCTTCGGGGACACGCTGGCCGCCCTGGACGTCAAGGCGCGCGGCTCTTATTCAGAAGTTTTTTTCGGGCTGGAGCACGATTTGTTCAACGGCCTGCTGCAGGTCCGCGCCGGCAAGGGCGTAGCGCTGGACGGCCCCGGCTACCTGGCGCTGGGCCTGGGCGTCAACGCCTTCCCCTGGATAGTGGACCTTACCGCCTCGCTGCCGTGGAAAGGCCTGAACGAGCGCGCCGGCGTATACGAGCTGAACGTGGGCTACCGCTTTAATGTGCCGTCCTTCAACGAAAGGCTGGTGGGCGAGGCCGCGGCCAGGGCCGGGACTTTGAAGACGCAGATAGACGAGCTCCGCGCCCAGAGAGCCGCCCTTGAAACCTCCATAGCCGCCTACAGGGTCAACAAAGGGGTGCTGGAGTCGGACCTGACGCTGCTGCAGGTGCGGATGCGCGAATCCGAAGAGCAGCTCAAGAACCTGGAGCTGGAACTGATAGAGGCGGAATACAAGAAGGGCGAGCCGCCGAAAAAACAGGCCCCCCCGCCTAGGCCGGAGAAATGGCCTAAATTCCATAAAGCCGAACCCGGCGACACACTGCGGTCCCTGGCCGGGAAATATTACGGCAACCCGAATCTCTGGGAGCGCATTTACGAGGCGAACCTGAAACGGATCTCGAAAGGCCTCCCGGTGGAAGGCGCCACGCTGGAGATCCCCGCCCCCGCGCAGGAAAGGTAAAAAAGATTTAATTTATGCACAACTTCGTACAGGTGATAGTCGCGTCGCAGAAGGACCGCCTCATCCTTGAGAACGTCTTCAAAAACCTGGGCGCGGACGCCGTCTTCTCGCAGGACCTGAACGACGCGCTCTCCGTGTTCGAAAAGACCAGGCCCAGGGCCGTCTTCGTCGTCGACGGCGGTGAGCCGCCCGCCGAGATACAGGTGCGGGAGATTGCGCGCGTGGCGCCGTTCCTCCCCATTGTTGTCCTGATAAGGCAGCGGGACGCGTCGAAGGCCGTGGAATACATGAAGCTCGGTGCGTTCGACTGCGCGCAGAGCCCCTGGACCGAAGAGGAGCTCAGGCCGGTCTACAGGAAAGCGCTCAACCTGGCGGGCACGGCGCTGCGGCTGGACACGGGCCAGTTCGAAAAGCAGAAGGCCGTAATGGTCCTGGGCGGTATGCTGATCTCCCTCATTTTCGGCTTCGCTGCCGGCTGGTTCTACGGCTTCAACACCTACCGCACCGTCGCGAAGCCGCCGTCGGCGGCGGAACTCCCCTATTCCCACCCCTCCGGGCTCGCCTTCGATAAAGGGCGGCTGCTGGTGGCGGACTGGTATTCGCAGGCGCTCTTCTCGCACGACCCGAAGGACCTGAAACTTACCGGCGTCTCCCCCCTGCCCAACACCGTACCGGTGGGCCTGGCCTCCGGCGCCAACGGCTTCTGGCTGGCCACCGCCGGCGGGACCGTGGAAAAAAGGATGAACGACGAAAAGCTGACGCTGGTTTCCAAAGCGAAACCCGGCGCCTCCGCGCCTGCCGGCGTCTGCTACGACGGGCTTTACCTCTGGCTGGCCTGGCAGAAGGACGGCCGGATCTCCAGGCGCCTGGCCAACGACGACCTGACCGAACTGAAATCTTTCCGCTACCCGGGTTCGGACATCGCCGCTTTTTCCTGCGACCAGCGTTTCCTGTGGGTAGTGGACGAAGGCCAGCGCGCGCTTGTGAAGCTTTCCGCGGACGACCCGGAGACGGTCCTTTCGAAGACCGAGATAGGGCAGTACGCGTCGAAGGCGCTGAAGATAACGGCGCTGGCCCCGAAGGACGGCAGGATCTGGTTCGCTGCCGAAGAGGGCGGCAAGGCCCGGCTGTTCAGCATGGACGAGCCGAAGTGACATTGTAGAAACGGGGACAGGCTGCTTTTTTATAAACGGCTTTCTCCTATCAGAAAAAGCTGCCTGTCCCCTTTTTTATGGAAAACCTTATTAACAGGACCAAAGAATTCATTCCGGCCGTCATACGGACCGCGCTGGACTCGCCCCCCCTCTGGGGCCGGATCCTGGCCATAAGCCCGGACACCGTGGAGCTGACTTCTAAATTCGAATATAAAAAAGGCAGGGTGATGGCGCTTTCTTTCGAGCTGGGCGGCGAGGCGCTGGAGGACATACGCGGCGCGGTGGCCGGAGTAGTAAAGGACGGCTGCGGGTATTTCACTTACCGGGTGAAGCTTTCCGACCACAACCAGCAGCGAGCCCTGCTGGAAAAGATCCTGCGGCTGCTGTCCAAAACCTGACTTATCTCCCGAGGCCCCCTAAAATATCCTTCAGGTCTATCAGGCTGAAGAGGTTGCTGTACTGGTCGGTAAAGACCAGGGTCCGGCTGTTCTTCGGCCAGGGGATCACTTCATTCCTGAGCAGGGGGTCGCTCAGGAACCTCTTGTTATCCGTCACCAGCACCCACGAGCTGGCCTCCACGCCCTTGCTTTCGTCCTGCCAGTTCTCTATGACCGCGGCTTTTTTGCCGCAGTCCAGCGCCAGGCCGTGTATGAGCGGCTCCAGGTCTATGAACTGGTTGGAAACGTGCACGGCCAGCGCCCCGCCCGGGCGCAGCCTTTTGAAATAAGTGCGGAAAGCCTCGCGCGTCAGCAGGTGCAGCGGGATGGAATCGCCGCTGAAAGCGTCCAGCACCAGCAGGTCCAGCGGCTCGCGGTCCGCCGACGCCGGGCCGGGAACGGACCTGTCCAGCCCCAGGCTTTTCGGCCGCGCCGCGGCCGTAACCGTCTCCCGCTCCAGGCTCAGGCGGGCGTCCCCCATCACCAGCGCTATGTCGCTGCGCGAATCGTTGATATAACTGAAGTATTCGGTATTGAAACGGACGACCAGCGGGTTGATCTCGTAGAAGGTAAGCCGGTCGCCCGGGTGTCCCCAGGCGGCCATTATCCCGGCCCCCAGCCCCACCAGCCCTATGTGCAGCCGCCGTTTCTCGGCCGCCGCTATCCTGCGCATGGCGATCACCGATATCGCAACGCCGGTGCCCGCCCCGTAATAGGACACCGGCCGCCTGCGGCGCGGGTCGCCGGGGAAGAACTGGAAGCCGTGGTCTATCTGCCCGTGCAGCAGCGTCAGTATTTCCCCCCCGCTGTATTCGGTATGGAAGATCCTGAGCGTCCCGTAGAAATTGCGCTTCATGTCCAGCATGGAATCGGTCTCTTCGGCGTAATTATAGTAGAGCCCGTAACAGAAGCCGCCGAAGGCCAGCAGCAGCAGGGCCGGGGCCAGGCGGTATTTTCCCGGGCGCAGGAGTATCTTCTCTTCCCGCGCCAGTATGACCAGCACCACGGCGCAAAGCAGCAGCCAGGACAGGTGGTATTCCCAGGGCCCGTTCAGCAGCAGCGGGGCGCCCGCGGCCACCAGCGCGCCGCCCAGCGCGCCGCCGGCGGAAACCAGCGCGTAAAAACCTGTCAGGTGCTCGGGCGCGGGCTTATGCCGGGCCAGCTCCCCGTGGCAGACCATACAAGCGATAAAAAGCGTCAGCGGGTAGATCAGCAGCTGCAGCGGCAGCGGCACCAGCACGCCCTGGGCCAGGCTGTAGCAGACGCCGCCGCAGGCGAAGGCCAGGAAGGACAGCCAGGCCGGGCGCGAATACCAGCGCGGGCTGTCGAAGCACAGGATGAACGAGAGCAGGTAAAGCCCCAGCGGCAGCAGCCACAGGAACGGCACAGCGGGCACGTCCTGCGTGAGCTGGTTCGTGGTGGCCAGCAGCAGGGCCGAGCCGCAGGCGGAAAGGACCACCCAGAGGGCGCGCCGGCGCCAGCCGGGAACTTCCCCGGCGCCTGCGGCCGCTGCGGCCTGAACGGGTGCGGCGCCGCCGCCCGACGCGCGCAGGAAGGATAGCCCGCACCAGGCGCAGGACGCGGCGAAGACCGCGTAAAGCGCCGCCCAGCCGGCGGCCTGGTATTTCAGCGTGAGCAGCGGCTCGAAAATAAAAGGATAGCTGAGCAGCGCCAGCAGCGACCCGGCGTTGGAGAGCGCGTAGAGGCGGTACGGTTCCCTGCCGGCGCCGGCCCCCCTGAACCAGGCCTGCAGCAGCGGGCTGGTGGCGGAGAGGACCAGGTAAGGCGCGCCGATATTCGCGGCCAGCAGGGCGAGGATCAGCGGGGCAGGGGACTCTTCGCCGGAAGGGCGCCAGGCGTCCGACGGCAGTATGTTCAGGAAGGCCAGGCTGGCCCCCAGCAGCGCCAGGTGCAGATACACCTGCGCGCGCGGCTTCAGCCGGGTAGAGATAAGGTGCGCGTAGAGATACCCGGCCAGCAGCAGCACCTGGAAGAACAGCATGCAGGTGGTCCACACGGCCGAGCTGCCGCCGAACCAGGGAAGGATGGCCTTAGCCAGCAGCGGCTGCACCTGGAACAGCAGGAACGCGCCGAGGAAAACAGCGGCCGCGTATTGCGCCGAAGCGAAACGCCCCGCGGGCAAAGCCGCGCTTTTCCCCGGGCTGCCGCTGTTGTCCATGCTTTCCTCTCCCGCCGCCGCGTTAATTATAATTCACTTATAATACAATACTTATGAACGCTTAGTCTTACCGCGCCGCGCCTCCTTCCCGCCTTCCCGGTTCCCCTTGAAAATACCGGTCCTGTCTGCTATGCTATTTTATATGGATGACGGGCGGGAAGGAAAACAAAAAGTTACGCGCACCCTGATGGTGACGTCGCTTTTGATCTGCGCCGCGCTCTTCCTCTTCATGGTGTACAGCGGGCTTTCCGGCATGAAGGAGGGAGGCGGCAAATATTTCCATTTCGGCTTCACGCGGGAGATTCCCGTAAGGCCGGTGCTGAGCGCCGCCCAGCGCGCCGACTCGGCCCCCGCCCGGGTAGAGCTGTCGGAACCGGAACTGGTGCAGGAACAGCCTGCCTTTGTCGCGGCCGGCGAGGCCAGGGCCGGCGACGGCGCGGAGCTGGCCCAGGCCCCGTCCCGGGAGAGCGCCGCCGCGTCCGACGCCGTGACACCGGCGCTGGAGAAACCCTATACCGCCGAGCAGTACGCCGCGCCCGCGGCACCCGGGGGATCGCAGGCCGGCACCGCGACCTCCGCCGCGGGCTCAGTGCAGGTACAGTCGGGCGTGTACAAGCGCCCCCCGGGCGCAAAGGCCGGGCTCCCGCCCAGGGCCGGCGTGAACAGCACTGAAGGCCCCGCGAAGGAGTGGAAGGACGCGAACCTTTCCATAGACGGTATCCTGGGCAGCGCCGGCATAGTCCGCAAGGCCGATAGCGTAGTGGGCTCGACCGGGGCGGAGGGCGACGGGCCGATGTTCCAGCCGGGGCGCGTGCTGGCCCTGGGCGGTCGCACGGGCCAGGGCAGCGTGGCCATGGACGCCGGGATGGGGGCCTTCCGTACCGGCTACGATCTGAAAGCCCAGGGGCTTTCCGCCAGCCTGGGCCCCGAAGCGGCGGGTCCGAAGATCCCGGCGGGCAAGGCGCCCGCGCTGCCTTCCGGGCACGTGGCTTATATCATCGAAGCCGCGCGCGCCGAAGGTATAGACCCCGCCCTGCTGGCCGCTACCGCGGCCCGCGAATCCAATTTCCGGCCCAAGGCCTACAGGGCCGAGCCGCACCTGAAGCAGGTGCAGTGGAGCGCCGCCCCCGGCCAGACGAAGCAGTCCTACTACGACGGCTCCATCGGCCCCACGCAGGTCCTGCGCTCCAATTTCATCGCGCAGGGCATAACGAGCGACTCGCAGGCCTACGACCTGCGGAACAATTACCGCGTCAGCGCGCGCATAATAAAAAGCAACCTGAACTATTTCCCGGGAAACACCTGGAAAGCCGTGGCCGCCTACAACGTGGGCAAATACGGCGCCAAGCTGGGCCGCATCCCGGCCAACAATTACACGGACACCATAATCTCCTGGCGCGCCGACTACAACCGCGCGCTGGCGCCCTACAAGTAGGGGACCAAAACCGGTTTCTTTAAAGCTGTCCGCCTTAGGCGGGCGGCTTTTTTATTCCGCCGGCCAGGCGCAGCTCCCGTGACTATCAGTGTTTCAGCTTGAACAGGCGGGAGAATTCGAAGGAGACGCCTGTCATAAGGTTGGTGGCGGTACCGCGGAAAACGGTGCCGGTGGCTGCGTAGTAGTTAAAGAAGGGGCTTATCATTATGTCGCCGTAGAACCGCGTGCTGAACTTGGAATTCACCTCCAGGCGCTGCTTGAGGTCGGAGACCGTGTCGTAAACGCTGGAAGAAAAAAGGCGGTAGCTGCCGTCGGAAGAGAAGGTCAGGGCCGTGCCCGGTATCAGCATGGACAACTTGAAACCGGCCTCCAGGCCGTACTTGTTCCTGGCCGGGGAATAAGTGTATTTCCGCTCGACTAAGGCCGCGGTGTAAAGTTCCTGCAGTATGGCCCCCTCGAAAAGCTTGAGCCCCCCCTTGCCGCGCACTACCTTGCGCCTGGGCAGCCCGGAATTCTGCGATATCTCCGTATCATAGGCGATGTTCGCGAACGGCCCCAGCACGGCGTTCCCGAACAGCCCCTTGTAATTGAACATGCTGTAGCGCATTTCGTTCTCGAAGAGCAGCTGGTCCACGTTCTCGGTGACGACCTTCGCCTTATTGCGCGGCCAGACCGTGGTCCTGTAATAATCCGCGGCCGCGCCGTTGTCCAGCCGGAACCGCCCGGAGTAGGTCTCCGAATATATTTTGGCCGAACCCTTCAGCAGGGTCTGGTCCTTGGCGGTAGCCTTGGAATCGCTCACCCTGTTGAAATTCGCGTTGCCGGCCACGCTGGTGTTGCTTATCTGCAGTGAAAGGTTGCGCAGGTTCAGCCGCCACTGCGCGCCGGAGGGCGCCCGCTTTTCCGCCAGCCGACGCACCCCCTCTTCCCACGCCCCCGGGGCCTGGGCCTCCCGCTCCCGCAGCAGGCGCTCCATCACCATCCCTTTGACTGTGCCGCGCCCCGTCTCCAGGCCGCGCACCGCTTTCAGCGCGGGGTATTTCCCCCGTTCCCTGAGCAGGCTTTCCGGGAAGGCCGCCAGGTAGAATTCCGCGTCCCTGAGCGGCAGGCCGCTTATCCTGCCGTTCTTGTCCAGCCCGGCTTCGGCGTAATAAACCTGTTTGGAATACTTCTCGTCGTCGCCGGACTGGGAGGGCGTTATCTCCATGGACTTGCGCAGCGCGGTTATCAGTGCGCCGGGAACGCGGGCCCTGACCAGCTGCTCGTCGGGGTCCAGCCAGCTCTCCACCATTGAGGAAGGAACATCCCCCGGCAGGCTCCCGGGCAGGGGCCTGATCTGTATAAAGGCTATCTCGGCGTTCTCGTGTTCCTTTACCGCGGACGCGGCCAGGGAAAAGAATTCCGAGGCGAAATACCTGTCCCTCCTTGCCGGCGGGGCCGGGTAAAGCCGGCGCATATCGGGCAGCAGCGCGTCGCCGGAGCCCAGGAAATATTTTATCAGGCGGCCTTTCAGGGCCGCGCGGTCGCCGTAATGTATGGAATAGTTCCT
>CAZJUL010000018.1:7930-18050 GCA_964549095.1 uncultured Elusimicrobiaceae bacterium | reverse complement strand
TTTACGACGGGGTCCGGGCTGTCAGGGACGAGTCCGCGTCGTTCAGGAGCTGGCTGACGCTGGGCCGGGACGTGTACGGGAAAAAGGCCGTCGCCTGGGGCTGGTTCTGGATAACGCTGGGCGGCCTGCTGCTGATCGCGGCGCTCCTCGCCGTCGAGCCGGAAAACACGGTCTTCTGGCAGCTCTTTATGAAATAAGCGCGGGGAGAGGCGGCCCGTCCCCGGCCGCAAGCGGCTTGTTTCTCAGTTTAAAGACAGCACTACCGCCGAGCGCGGCTTGAGCTTCAGGTTCAATTCAGCCCCATCCATCTTAAACCGTTCCTGCCCGAAAAGGTCCGTCCAGGCCCCGCCCGGTTTTACCGAAGCGGGCAGTTGCAGTGAGCGCTCCTGCGGATCCCTTGAATTGTTCACCGCGACCAGGACTTTAGAATCGCCGGCCGCGCGCAGCCAGGCGAACACTTGCCTGTCCGCCAGGATCTCCGTCATTGCGCCGCGCGTGAGGGCCGGGGTGGTTTTCCTGAATTCTATAAGTTTCCGCGTAAAAGCGTGCAGGCCGGGGTTTTCGCCGAAAGGCATCGGGGCCCGGTTGGACCCCTCCGTGCGGCCGCCCAGGCCGCATTCGGTGCCGTAAGTTATCACCGGGATGCCGCGCCAGGTCACCAGCACCGTGAGCGCGAGCCGCAGCCTTTCTTCGGAGCCGCCGGCTTCGCTGATGAAGCGGGCGAGGTCGTGATTGTCTATGATCGGAGCCAGCAGTTCCGCGTCCTTGTAGACCTTGTCCGAGCGCAGCAGCTCCGAGAACCTGCGCATGTCGCTCGGGTGGCGGTCGAAGAGCTTGCGCAGTACCTCGTTGTAAAGCATCGTCCTGTATTCTTTCCGCAGTTCGTTGAGCCTGTGGAAGATGTTGGGGGCGTGTTCCTCGCAGTCCCGGACCAGGCAGCACCGGGCCGTGTCGGCGAAGGGCACGTCGAAAACTGAATCCAGCCTGTCCTTGCCCTGGTAGCGGGCCAGGTAGCCGGGGATGCCGCGGAACACCTCGCCCAGGAGCAGGAAATCCGGGCCCGCCCGCCGGTGCACCTCTTCGCTGAACTGCTTCCAGAAACGGATAGGCACGTGCTTCACCGCGTCCAGGCGGAACCCGTCTACGCCGGTCTGTTCTATCCACCACAGCGCCATATCTATGAGGTAGCGGCTGACCTCGGGGTTCTCGTGCGCGAAATCGGGCAGGCCGTGCAGCGAGCCCAGCTCCAGCTTTTTCTGGTCCACCCAGCGGATGTCCCAATCCGTATGGAACCATTTTTTATATTTCGGGTCGGCGGCCATCGGGTGGGCGTAGCCGGCGTGGTTGAAGATCTTGTCCAAAAGGACCTTCATCCCCCGGCGGTGGCAGTCGTTCACCAGCGAAACAAGCTCTTCCATTGTTCCGAAACGCGGGTCGACGGCGTAAAAATCCACCGGCCAGTAGCCGTGGCAGCCGTCCGGCTGGTTCTTGTAGACCGGGCTCAGCCAGAGGGCCGTGACGCCCAGGTCCTGGAGATAATCCAGCTTCTCCCGTATCCCCGCCAGGTTCCCGCCGTGGAAAGGCGGCGCCGGTCCGTCCGCCGGCTGCCCGCCGCGGTGGAACCGGTCTATCAGTATCATGTAGACGATATCTTCGCGCCGGGCGCGTGAAACGGCAAGCGGCTCGGGCTTTATTGTCATCTGAGGAATTATGATATCAAAAATACGCGGCTGGCGGCCGGTCAGCCTTTAATGAAGAACAGGGCGGGGAAGTAGGTCACTAGGGCGAGCATGCCGAGCAGGATCAGCCAGAAATTGAAGGTGGCGCGGTAAAGGGTGGGCAGCTTCTTGTGAAAGCGCGAACTGGCCAGGAACAGGTTGAGGCCCAGCGGCGGCAGCATGTAGCCGATCTCCAGGTTCAGCAGGAAGATGACGCCCAGGTGTATCGGGTCTATGCCGTAGTTCATCGCCACCGGCACTATTATCGGCACCACTATGATGATGGCCGAGAAGATCTCCACCATGTTTATGACCAGCAGGAAGGCGTTCAGAATGAGGAGGAAGGCCACCTTGTTCGGGACGAAGGCGTGCAGCCAGGCGAAGAGCTGGTCCGGTATCTGCGCGTCTATCAGGTAGTTGGTGAAGCCCAGCGCCGTTCCCATCACCAGGAAGATGGCCCCGACCAGCATCATGCTGTTCACCGCGATCTTCGGTATATCTTTGAAGAGGCGCAGCTCTTTGTAGATGAAGACCTCCGTTACCAGCACGTAGAAAGCCATTATCGAGGCGGCTTCGCTGGCCGTGAAGAGGCCCTTGTAGATGCCGCCGATTATCAGGAAGGGCAGCGGTATCTCCCAGGCGGCTTCGCGAACGGCCGTCTTCACGAGCGCGAAAGAAAAAGCCTGTTTCTTGATGCCGGCTTTCTTCGCGGTTATGAGCGCGTACACCGCCAGCACGGCTATCAGCGCTATGCCCGGCAGCAGCCCGGCCTTGAAAAGCGAGTCTATGCTTATCTGCGCGATGAGGCCGTAGAGTATTATCGGCAGGCTGGGGGGGAACAGCAGGCCCAGGCTGCCGGTGGTGGTCAGCAGGCCCAGCGTGAACTTTTCCGGGTAGCCCTGCTTGGTCAGCATCGGGTAAAGCAGGCCGCCCAGCGCGATTATGGTGACGCCCGACGCCCCGGTGAAGGCGGTGAAAATGGCCGTGGCCACCAGTGAAGCGATGGCCAGCCCGCCGGGCAGGGCGCCGAAGAAAGCCTCGCCGAGCTTCAGCAGGCGCTTCGGGGCGTTGCTTTCCGCCAGCACATAGCCGGCGAAGGTGAAGAGCGGGATGGCTATCAGCGCCGGCAGGCTGGCCAGGCGCAGCATCTCCACTATGACGGCCGAGGAGTCTATGCCGGCGGCGTGGAAAAGGTAAAGCGCGCCCGCGCCGATGAGCGAGAAGACCGGCGCGCCCAGCAGCGCCAGCAGAATTATCAGAATGGCGAACAGTAGTCCCATGGAGATCCGTTACAGCCTGACCCCGGTATCCGCTTCCGGCATTTCTTTCGTCCGGAAGATGTTCAGCAGGATGTGGAGCCCGACCAGGGCGAAAGCCGCCGGGATTATCAGCCCGGCCCAGCCGCCCATCACGCTGAAATTTCCCGCGTGGAAAGCGACCGAGGAGGAGGAGAACTCGTCCCTGATGAATTTATACGCCGCGAAGAACAGCCCCGCGGAAACCAGCACGGCGAAAAGATCGGCGGCGATATGCAGGGGCCTGTGGAACTTCTCGGGCAGGAATTTGACCAGCGCGTCCAGCGCGAAATGCTTTGCGTGCCTGGCCGCTACGGCCGCGCCCAGCAACCCGGCCCACAGGACCATATGCCGGAGCATCGGGTCCAGCCACACTATGCCGGAATGCAGCAGCAGCCGCAGGACTACCTGCAGGAAGGAAAGCGCCACCATCAGGAAAATGAAAATGACTATCAGGCCTTTTTCGGCCCTGACGAGGAGGTTCTCCGCCTTAAAGATTAATTTCATAATCGGAAGCCCGCAGCCGCGGGGCGGCCCCGCCGGGCTCAGTTTTTCTTGTTCTTCGCCGCGCGGAACTGCCTGAGGGCCGCTTCGATCTTCTCCAGCAGCTCTTTGGAATAGAGCTTGCCGGTCAGCGCCCGGCGCGCGGTCTCGCCCATTTTCTCGAAGGCGGCGGAAACCTCAGGCGAAGCGGGGTCGGTGAAGGTGATCTTTTCCTTCTTCAGCGTGGTGATGGCTTTTTCGTTGTCCTTGCGGCTGGCCGCGTTGAGCAGCCGCATATGCCGGTCGCCCAGGTCGGTCAGCGTCTTCTGGTCCTCTTTGGAGAGCTTATCGAATATCTTCTTCGAAACGACCGCGGCGCCGCAGGCGTTGGTGATGGGCAGCGAGAAAGCGTATTTCATCCTGGTCTGCCACTGCATGGCCAGCAGGGAGAGCGGCGAGGAGTAGACGCCGTTTATCATCCCGGTCTGCAGCGAGGTCATCACGTCGGTGACGGAAAGCGGTATCGGGTTCACCCTGAACGCGGAGAGCGTGGCTTCGGCCACGGGGTCGCCCTCCCACAGCCACATCTTGACGGGCTTCAGGTCTTCCGGCTTGGTGATGGGGCTGTTGGCGAACATGTAGACCTTGCCCACTTCGGCCCAGCCCAGCAGTACGTAGCCCTTGGCTTCGAATATTTTTTTAAAGTCCGCGTCGAAGGTCTTGTAGATATGGTCTATTTCCTCGGGGGCTTTGAAAAGGAACGGCGTATCCAGCACCCTTATCTCGGGGGCTATCTCGCCCAGGCCGAACCCGGTGAAGCCGGCCCCGTTGAGCTGGCCCAGGCGTATCTTCCTGGCCACGTCCTTTTCGTCCCCCGAGACGCCGCCGGCGTAGAACTTGAACTTCACGCGGCCCTGCGTGGCGCTGGACAGCTCGGTGCCGAACTGCCGCATCAGCTTCATCCAGGTGGAGCCGTCCGGGGCGAGCGTGGAGAACTTGATCAGGGTCTCGGCCCTCAGGCCGGAAGCCGCGAACAGGAGCGCCGCCGACAGCGCGAGCGTCTTTATTTTACGGTCAGAAAAGTTCATCTTTTTTCTCCAGCAGCTTTTTTGCCTTAAGTTTAGCCACTTCGTTGGGCAGCCGGGTCTCGTCGTCCCTGAGTTCGGAGGAGAGTATATCGTTCAGGGTCTTTTCAAAGAAGTCCGCGTCCTGCGCGGCCACGGCGTACATAGCGGCGGCCATATACCTGTTCAGCAGGAAACCTTCTCCCGCGCCTTTGGCGGCGGCGTCGAAATTCAGCTTCGCTTTTTCCGGGTCGCCGCCCATCAACCTGGGGCGTATGGCGTGGTAGGCGCCCAGCACGGCGTAAGCGCCGTTGTAATAGTAGTCCGGCCGGACGGCTATAAGTTTCTCGGCCAGCGGCAGTATCTTCGGCAGTTCCGCTATGGCGTCGGGCTCGGTCCTGTTGAGGTTGATGAAGCCGGACCTGCAGAAAAGCCGCCAGAAGGCCGCCGGGGCGGAAGCCTGCGTGAGGGCCGCGGGGTCCACTTCGCCGTCTTTCAGCGCGCCGGCGCGCGCGGCCGCCCGCAGCGCGTAGGCCCCGCCCTTCTCGTAAAAGGCGGAGGCGCGTGCCTCGTTCTCGTCTTCCAGGAACAGGAAGGCGTAGCCGCAGAAGCCCTGCGCGGCGGCGGTCAGCAGGGCCGCGTCGGAAGGATCGTTCTCCAGCAGCATCGACATCAGCTGCAGGTTGGCGGGCAGCGCGTCCTTCGCGAACTGCGGGTCGCGCTCGCGGAAGACGGCCGGCATGCCGTTCTGTATGATGCCTGAGGTGGTCTTTACCGCCATTTTGTTCAGCGAGCAGCCGGCCAGCAGAAGGGGGAGAAGGGCGCAAAGGAACGCTTTTTTCATTTTCTTTCCTGCGCTACCAGCGCGCTGAAGGACTTGATGAGCCCGCCGTATTTTTTGAAAAGGTTCTCCACCGGCACCGGGAATTTATAGGTCCAGTTGTGCAGGCCCATCGTGCCCGGGGCGTTTATCCTGTCCCTGAAGCCGAAGATGTCCTGCGCGGGTATGATGATGAGGCAGGAGGTGGCTTTGAGAAGGCTGTGCAGTATGGTCTCCCGCGCCTTCGAGAAGGCCGGCGGCCTTTCTTTTTTCCCGGAGGCCATCAGCCACATCAGTTTTTTCTCCAGGGGGTCAACGATGCGCCACCAGTCGGCCATCGGCTCGTTGTCGTGCGTGGAGGAGGTGGCCAGCGACACCCGGCCGTAATTCTCGGGCCGGGCGTAATAGCCGGTCTTGTCTTTTTCCCAGCGCATCACCTTGTAGCCGGGCACCCCGATCTCGGCCAGCACCTGCGGCACGTAAGGGGGGATCACGCCCAGGTCCTCGGCTATGGGCAGCATCGGGCTGGCGTTGTAGATGGCCTGCAGGAACCGCTTGCCGCGGTCGGCCTGGGCGGCCGCGTCGGTAGTGTCGAAGTGCGGTTGTTTGGCCGCGTCGCGCGGGATCAGCCAGGTCCTGAAAAAGCCCACCATGTGGTCTATGCGGAAGAGGTTGTAGAAGTCCGAGGCCTTCTTCACTTTCAGCCGCCACCATTCGAAATTGTTCTTCTCCACTTCGGGCCAGTTATAGGCGGGCAGGCCCCAGCGCTGGCCGGTCTCGCTGAAGGCGTCCGGCGGCGCGCCTATCTCCGTATTGATGTCGAAGTCGCCCTGGCGGGACCACACGTCGGCGCTTTCCTGGTTGACCATGAAGGGCAGGTCGCCGAGCAGGCTCACGCCCCGCGCGGCGGCTTTTTCCCTGGCCTTGCGCCACTGGCGGTCTATGACCCACTGCAGGTATTTGAAGAAGCGTATCTGGTTCTCGTTGGCGGCTTCGAAATCTTTCAGCGCGGCCGCGTCGTGCCGCCTCAGGGGCTCTTCCCAGTGCGTCCAGGAGGACCAGCTGTGCGCCTCCTTCAGCTGGCGGAAAAGGGCGTAGTCGTTCAGCCAGTAGGCGTTGGCCTGGGCGTAAGCGAAAAACTCCTTGGACCTGGGGGAATCCTGCAGGATGTGGTGCTCGTGGAAGCGGCAGTAAAGCTTCCAGAGTATATCGTATTTCAGCCGCCTGACCTCGTCGTACTGCACTATCTTGGAGGCGCGCAGGTGCCGGATATGGGTCTGGAAATGCTTCGCCGCTATCTCGGCGGTGAGGTCCGGGTATTCGGCCAGCTCGGGGATGTCCTCCACGGCTATGTAGAGCGGGTCCAGCGCGAAGGCGGTCAGCGCCGTGTAGGGGCAGGACACGCCGGGCGGCATTTCGTTAATAGGCAGCAGCTGCAGCAGGTCCAGCCGCATATCGGCCAGCGCGTCTATCCAGAGCGTCATGCTGGAGATGTCGCCTATGCCCCAGTCTTTTTTGGACCGCAGGGAAAAGAGCGGCAGCAGCGTCCCGGTATGTTCTCTTTCAAGCAATGGGTGCATTGTTTTTTTAATCGCAGGCGGCTATTTCGCGGCGACGGCCTCTATCTCCACCAGCGCGCCTTTCGGGAGCGCTTTCACTTCCACGGTGGCCCTGGCCGGCGGGTTCTTTGAAAAGAAAGCGCCGTACACTTCGTTCATCTTCGCGAACTGCGACAGGTCGGTCATATAGACGGTGGTCTTCAGCACGTGCTCCGGGGTCAGCCCCTGCGAGCTTAAGATGGCCGCCAGGTTCTTCATAACGGCTTCGGTCTGTTTGGCTATGTCGGTCCCGGCGAAAGCGCCAGTGGCGGGATCTATGGGCAGCTGGCCCGAAATGAAGATGAGCCCGCCGGCTTCCACGGCCTGGGAGTAGGGGCCGATGGCCGCGGGCGCGTCTTTGGTGGCAATAATGTTTTTCATATTTATCCTTTACGCGTGGCTATGAATTTCTCAATGGACCTGTCATAGGTCCTTTCAGCGGTATTGTCGAAATAGCAGGCCGGCAATTCCCCCAGGCTCCGGTGATAGGCTATACACTCGCAGCAGACGCCCTTCCTGGAGCAGGGCTCGTAAGTGCAATTGCAGTTCTTCATATTCTCCGCTTTTTTGCAGTCCATAAAGCCTCCTACAGTATCACTATGGTATAAAATTTACCGCTCCCGCTTAAAGGCCGCGCGGAAATTGCGCCGCGCGGCCCAAAGAGGCATAATATATTACGGAGGGGGAACGAACCATGATAAATGAACAAATCACGCTTAAATTGTCAAGAACAGAATATGAGCGGTTGCTGAAAGTTGTATATCTCGGCGGCTGGCTGATCAACTCCCACAGGGTTGATGATGTAAAGGCCGAGTATGAGGACCTTGAAAGCAAGGTCTTTTCCTATGCCCGCTCCGCCGGCCTCGACGGGTACGCGCAATATGACCGCGACGCGGACGCCTGGTTCCCTTCCCGTGAGTTCGAAGAAGACGAAGAGGTTTGGGAGCTTATAGACGCATACGACGATGATACTTTCTGGGAAGACCTGTGCTGGAACCTGGCCGAAAGGGACCTGTCGCGCCAGTCCCCGGCCCGCAACCCGGAGGAGCGGTTCACGCGGCTCTGCCGCCTCCGGGACGTCTACAGCGACGAATTCGCGGCGGCCGGCCTGGACGATCTCTGCCTAGTTAAAAGCCGGTTCCTAAAAAAACTGGCCGCTGCGGGCGCAGCCCTGGCGGGAGCGGCGGACAAGGCATTAAAGCGCGCCCGCCGCGCGAACACAAAGCCGCGGCCCGATGGTGAAACTGACCCCGGCTGAGCGACACACCGTTGTCGTGGTGATGTTATAGGATATTTGCGGGATCTGGCGCAGAGCCGGTGAGGCCGTGACATTTTGTCACGGGTTGAAGTTAAAACGTAACCCGCGCTAGTCGCCGTGCGCCTTCACGGAACAGGGCATAGTAATGCTGTTCGGGGCATATCCGCCTAAAGAGGCATGGGGGGGAAACTGAAAGAACATCTGACAAAAAGCTTACAAAGGGTATGTACAAATTGTACACACCCCGGCCTTAAACCGCTGATTATCTTGAAAACCAGCACGACACTACGCTGTCGCGTTGGTATGGTAGGATGTTTACATAAGTTTCAGGCAGGCACGGCATAAATGGAAGAAAAAAAGTATTACGCGCACACCAAAACCAATCCGGACGGCACCCCCGCGCCCCAAAGCGCCTGGCAGCCGCTGGATGAACATTTGAAAAATGTCGCCAAACTCGCCGCCGGCTTCGCTAAAAGTTTTGGATCTTCGGACTGGGCATATGACGCCGGTCTTCTACATGACCTTGGAAAAGCTTCCCAGGAATTTCAGAAGTATTTAGAAGAATCAGCAAAGCAATATGATTTGGATCTGGAATTGCCAGGTATAACCAAAGTTATTCATTCAAGTCAAGGAGCAGTATTCGCTGAGGATAATTTAGGTCGGGCCGGCCGTTTTCTGGCTTATCTGATCGCGGGGCACCACGCGGGCCTTGCCGACTGGTACACAGCGGATACAGGAGGCGCGGCTTTAGCGGAGAGACTGGCGAAAGGCCGACCTTTGCTTAATAAGTTGGGGAACTACCCCGAGGAACTTAAAAAGGATTTAAAAAGCACATTAAAGCCGCCCGCGTGCATTAAGCGCAAAGAAGATATTCACCTTTGGGTCCGGATGCTATATTCTTGTCTTGTTGATGCCGATTTTCTGGACACGGAAGGCTTTATTTCTTCGGAGAAAACGAAAAGCCGAGGACAATTCCGTAGTATGGCCGAACTGTCCGAACTCTTTTTTGCATCCCTGGATAACTTGGAGAAGCGGGCCAGGCGGACCCCGGTTAACGTAATCCGGACTGAAGTGCGAAAATACTGCGAATCCGCGGCGGAGAAAAGCCCTGGCGTTTTTTCGCTGGCTGTTCCTACCGGCGGAGGAAAAACCCTTTCCTCAATGGCTTTCGCTTTTAAACATGCGCTTAAGTATGGCAAAAAGCGGATCATCTATGTGATCCCATATACCAGTATTATAGAGCAGACTGCAAAGACTCTTGCTGATATCCTTGGCGCTGAAAATGTTGTGGAACATCACAGCAATTTTGAACCGGAAAATGAGACGCAACACTCAAAACTCGCCTGTGAAAACTGGGACGCGCCAGTAATCGTCACAACTAACGTCCAGTTCTTTGAATCGCTTTACGCAGCGCGTTCAAGCCGGTGCCGGAAACTTCACAACATTTCTGAAAGCATAATTATCCTGGACGAAGCCCAATTGCTCCCGCCGGAATTGCGTACGCCCTGCGTGGATGCCATGCGTCAGCTTGTGCTGAATTATGGCGCCACAATGGTTGTTTCCACGGCCACACGGCCGCCATTTAAAGAGATAGGCGTTATTGAGGAAATTATTCCCGGCTCCGCGCAGCTTTATGCGCGGCTTAAGCGCACTGACTATATAATCCCCTCGCTTTCCGGGGCGGGGCCTCTATCGCTGGAAAGCCTCGCACTGGAGTTGCAAAAGCATGAGCGGGTTTTGTGTATAGTTAATACCCGCGCCGATTGCTACAAACTCTTTAAGTTAATGCCCGAAGGGGCTATCCATCTTTCCGCTTTAATGTGCGGCGCCCACCGTTCCGAGGTAATTGCGGAGATAAAAAAGAAACTTTCCGCCGGTCTTCCT
>CAZJUL010000018.1:0-7920 GCA_964549095.1 uncultured Elusimicrobiaceae bacterium | reverse complement strand
GTCTTCCTGTCCGGGTTATCAGCACCCAGCTTGTGGAGGCTGGCGTTGATATAGATTTTCCGGTAGTTTACCGCGCCCTGGCTGGGCTGGATTCGATTGCTCAGGCGGCTGGTAGATGCAACAGGGAGGGGAAACTTAATGAAAGCGGACAACTTGGCAAAGTATATGTCTTCGTGCCGCCTACTCCCGCACCCAGGGGATTGCTGCTAAAAGGGGAAAACACTACCAGGGAATTGCTCGCTAATCCCGACGTAACGCCCGATTCTCCTGAAATATTTAAGCGCTATTTTGACCTGTTCTATTCCCGGCTTAACAATACCGGTGCGGAAATAATAGAACTGCTGGTCAAAGATGCCGCCGAGGGAGCCTTTCAATTCCGCACCGCCGCAGAGAAATTTAAGTTAATCGATAATTATAACCGCCCTGTCGTTGTGCGCTATGGGAAAGCGCCGCAACTGCTTGAGCGCCTGCGTATAACCGGGCCCAGTAAGGGAACAATGCGGAGTTTGCAGCGTTACATCGTAAATGTTTCCGTAAGAAAGCTGGCCCAACTGGCCGCCGCTGGCGGTGTTTCGGAAGTATACCCAGGGGTTTGGGTGCAAGCCATGGCAAGCTATAATACCGTGACCGGGCTCGATATTTTCAACGAAAACATAAACCCTGAAGATTTAATGGCTTAAATAAAGAGAGGTGCAAAAAATGAAGGGATTCTGTCTTGAGGTCAGCGGACCATACGCCTGTTTCACCCGGCCGGAAATGAAAGTGGAACGTGTCAGTTACGATGTAATAACCCCGTCGGCCGCACGAGCTATTTTTGATTCTATCTTGTGGAAACCGGCTATTTCCTGGAGCATCAAGCGTATCGAGGTTCTTGCCCCGATAAAATGGATCTCCGTGCGCCGTAATGAAGTGGGGGCTGTAGCCTCCCCGCGCAAAGCCTGCATTTATGTGGAAGAAGACCGTCAGCAGCGCGCCGGTCTTTTTCTGCGCGACGTGAAGTACCGGCTTTATGCCGAATTTAACTTCATCCTGAAGGAAAAACGCCCCAAAATACAAAATCCGCTACCAAGCCACCTGGTGAGCGCGGAAGACACTTCGGATTTACATAAAGACGATTCGCCCGCTAAATATGCCGCCATGTTCGAACGTCGGGCCAGAAAGGGCCAGTGCTTTAATCAGCCCTATCTGGGCTGCCGGGAATTTGACGCCCAGGTCTCCCTGGTCGACCCGCAGAAAGAATTATCAGCGCCCATCCCTGAAACACGCGAATTGGGCTGGATGCTTTATGATATGGATTATTCCGACCCTTTGATCCCTAAGCCATTGTTCTTTAACGCAAAAATGGAAAACGGCGTAATAAACGTGCCCACCCGTGAAAACAAAGAGGAGGTAAGAGGATGATACTCCAGGCCTTGAAAGAATATTACGACAGAAAAGCTGCGGTTCCGGAATCTCAGATGGCTCCGGATGGGTTTGAGTGGAAAGAAATCCAGTTCGTTATCACGCTAAGTAAAAAAGGAGAGCCCCTCAATATTGAAAATACTATTGAGGGAGAGGGGAAAGCAAGAAGGTCAAAGTTATACCTAGTTCCTCATTCAATTGTAAAAAGCAATAACATTGCAGCAAATTGTTTCTGGGACAATCCAGAGTATACTTTGGGAGCGAATCTTGAAAATCGGGCACCCAAACGTGTTGCCGAAAGACATAAGGCCTTCGTTAAGAGGATTGAGGATTTAGGCGATATTTCTGATGAAGGATTTAAGGCTCTGAAATTATTTAATTCTATTCCCAATAAAGTAGCCGTCCTTAAAGAGATTGCTGCAAAAAATCCTTCCATGGAGAAAGCTTTGACAGAACTCCTAGAAACAGGCAGGAACGTCTCGTTCAAACTGGCGGGAGATACTTGTCTTATCGTTGAACGAAAGGAAATTCACAATTTGATGAAAACCGCTCCCGCTACCTCTATGCAAGAGAGCGGCGGAATTTGCATTGTTACCGGAGAGAAGGCGAAAATGTCTCGCCTCCATACGCCAATTAAGGGAGTATGGGGCGCCCAGACAAGAGGGGCAAATATAGTTTCGTTTAATCTCGCTGCTTTCAATTCGTACGGGAAGGAGCAGGGAGCAAATGCCCCGATCGGAGAGCCCGCAGCTTTTGCCTATGCGACGGCGCTAAATCACCTTTTAGGCAAGGACTCGAAACAGCGAATTCAGGTCGGTGACGCTTCTACCGTGTTTTGGGCGGAAAAAGCGACGTCCCTTGAAAAGGATTTTGCCGACTTCTTCAATTTGCCTCCAAAAGACGACCCTGACCGGGGCGCCCGAGCGGTTGAAAGTCTTTTGCGCTCTGTTGACAACGGAGCTTTTCATTCGGATGAGGGCAAAGCCCGGTTCTATATTCTTGGGTTAGCGCCAAACGCCTCGCGCCTGGCGGTTCGCTTCTGGATAAATAATACTGTCGGTGGCGTATCCGAAAAAATTGCACGGCATTTTAAGGACGTGGAATTGGTTCATGGGCCTAAAGAAAGCGGGATATTGCCTATATTCCGGCTTCTCGTTTCTACGGCGGCGGCAGGTAAATCTGAAAATATTCCGCCTAATCTTGCCGGGGAAACCATGCGCGCGATACTTGAGGGGTTGCCTTATCCCCGTACGCTTTTGCAGGCTGCAATACGGCGTATACGGGCCGAACACGACATAACTCACCCGCGCGCGGCCTTGATAAAAGCCTCGATTAACAGATTCGTAAGATATCAAAACCTGGATAATAAGGAGGACTTAAAAGTGAGTCTAGATACAACAAACACAAACAATGGGTATCGCCTCGGTAGGCTGTTCGCAACATTGGAAAAAATTCAGTCCGAGGCCAGCCTCGGGCTCAACGCGACCATAAGGGATAAATTTTATGGCGCGGCATCCAGCACCCCGGTGACGGTTTTCGGGAATCTTATGCGTCTCAAAAACCACCACCTGTCAAAGTTGGAACATCCTGGTCGGAAGGTGTTCTTTGAGAAACTACTATCGGAAATAATGGATGGTGTTGCCGCCTCCGGTTTCCCGACTCACTTGGCCTTGGACGACCAGGGGAGATTCGCCATAGGGTATTACCACCAAACGCAGGTCTTTTACACCAAGAAAGCCGAGTAAAGATAGATCAAAGGAGAAATAATATGAACAAAACAATAACTAATCGGTATGACTTCACGTATATCTTTGACGTGCAGGATGGCAACCCTAACGGTGATCCGGATGCTGGCAACCTCCCCCGTGTAGATCCTGAAACGGGGCGCGGGCTTGTAACCGATGTATGCCTCAAGCGAAAGGTAAGGAATTTTATTCAACTCGGAAAAAACTGTTCTGACGGGTATGATATATTCGTTAAAGAAAAAGCAGTTTTAAATAAAAATATTCTGGGCGCGTATACCCAGTTGGGGATTGATCTGGAAAAAGCCCCAAAAGATACTAAGGATGGGAAAAAGCGAAATAGCACTGGTGAGGCACAAGGGACAGAAGTGGAAAAAGGTCGCATCCAAATGTGCAAAACCTATTACGATATTAGGACGTTCGGTGCGGTTATGAGCACTGGAGCGAATTGCGGCCAGGTCCGCGGACCCATCCAGCTGACCTTCGCCCGCTCGGTCGATCCGGTAGTAACTCTTGAGCACTCTATCACCCGCATGGCCGTAGCTACCGAGGCTGAGGCGGAGAAGCAGGGGGGTGATAACAGAACTATGGGCCGCAAGAATACCATTCCTTATGGCCTGTATGTTTCCCATGGTTTCATATCCGCGCCGCTGGCTGCCCAGACCGGGTTTGGGGAGGATGATTTAAACCTCTTCTGGGACGCTCTGTGCAATATGTTCGAACACGACCGTTCAGCCGCCAGGGGCATGATGTCGGCGCGGAAACTTGTCATCTTCAAGCACTCCGACGCCATGGGGAGCGCTCCCGCGCATAAACTGTTCGACCTAGTCTCAATAAAGCGGGCAAATAATGAAGGTAAACCTGCCCGGGACTTCTCTGATTACAAAATAGAAATCAACCGCGCGGCCAAGCCCGAGCGGGTGGAGATAATAGACGACAAAATATAATGTACGCTGAGGAGGACTTTCTTCCTCTCTCTGCGCTGCAACACTTCATCTTCTGCCGGCGGCAGTGCGCGCTTATCCATATTGAGCGCGCTTGGGTTGAAAACCTGTTCACTGCCGAGGGCAGGGTGATGCATGAAAAAGCGCACGAAGAGGGCCGCCAGACTCTATCCGGGGTGCGGATAGAGAGAGGTCTTGTTTTGCGTTCGGAGAGCCTGGGCTTGAACGGACAAGCGGATGTTGTGGAATTCCATGAGGCCGGGGGGAAATCTTTGCCGTTCCCTGTTGAATACAAGCGGGGGCAGCCAAAGCAAGACAACTGTGATGCCGTCCAGCTCTGCGCCCAGGCTATGTCCTTGGAGGAAATGCTCGGCGTGGCGATACTGACCGGTGCTCTATTCTACGGCAAAACACGTCGCCGACAGGAAGTAGCCTTTGATGAAACCTTGCGGGCGCAGACCGCCGAGACGGCCCGGCTTTTGCATGACTTCGTAAGAGCTGGGATTACCCCAAGACCAGTATATCTGCCTAAATGTGACAGTTGCTCCTTTTTGCCTATCTGTTTGCCAAAAAAGCTATCTTCCGCCACATCCGTAATAGGATATTTGAAAAAGGGACTCGCTGACCTGTGAAAAAATACCTCAACACACTTTTCGTTACTACGCAAGGGGCGTATCTTTCCAAAGAAGGAGAAACCATCGTTGTAACTGCGGAAAAACAGAAACTGTTACAAGTGCCATCCTGCGCATTAGGTGGAATTATCTGTTTTGGGAATGTCGGTTGTAGTCCGTTTCTTATGGGCTATTGCGCTGAAAACAATATAGCTATAAGTTTCATGACGGAATACGGACGTTATTTGGCTAGCGTCCACGGCCGCATCAACGGGAATGTGCTGCTTCGGCGTCAGCAATACCGTATTGCTGATAAGGACGAAGAGTGCCTCACCATCGCCCGCACATTCACTTCGGCGAAGATTTATAATTGCCGCAGCGTCCTATGCAGGGCTTTGCGGGATCATTCGGATAAAATCGCGGCAGAAATAGTAAATTCGGCCGTGGACTATCTTGCCGTTTCAATAAAAAAAGCTCAGACGGCAAAGGATCTGGATGAATTACGGGGCATCGAAGGGGATGCCGCAGGGACCTATTTCAGCGTGTTTGATAACTTGATCCTGTGTCAGAAAAAAGATTTTAAGTTCGGCGACAGGAACCGCCGCCCGCCGTTGGATAATGTTAATTGCCTCCTTTCATTCATTTACACCCTGCTGATGTACGATGTGCGCTCAGCGCTGGATTCCGTCGGCCTGGATTCCTGCGTCGGCATGCTTCACCGTGACAGGCCGGGGCGTCCGAGCTTGGCTCTTGATATGATGGAAGAGTGGCGGCCTGTTATAGCGGACAGACTGGTGCTTTCGCTCATAAACCGTGAGCAATTGTCCGGAAAAGATTTTAAAAAAGCGGAAACCGGCGGCGTCCTTTTATCCGACGAGGGCCGCAAAACGGTGCTTACGGCTTATCAGAAACGGAAACAGGAGGAGATTACTCACCCGTATTTGCAGGAGACAGTTCAAACCGGGCTTCTGTTTTATATACAAGCTCTGCTTCTGGCCAGGCATTTACGCGGAGACATGGACGGGTATCCGGCGTTCTTATGGAAGTGAGGCGTATATGATGGTTCTGGTCAGTTATGATGTGGCAAGCGTAGGAACTACCGCAGGCGCGCGGCGGTTAAGACGTGTAGCGAAAACCTGTAAGAATTATGGGCAACGGGTCCAATACTCAGTTTTTGAATGCGAGGTCGATCCCGCGATGTGGATTAAATTGAAGAACCAACTTATCAAGGAAATCGACCAGGAAAAAGATAGCCTCAGATTTTATTACCTCGGCGCAAATTGGGAACGGCGCATTGAACACGTCGGGGCAAAGAAGTCCCTTGATTTAGACGGACCGCTGATAATATGATATGCGAACCCAAAGTAGGCAGGAGTACCTTATAGGGTTCGCGCCAATGTATCTATATTATTTGTGGTTCGACTATGTGTCGCAACAGCTCTTTGATAATTTATCGGGTTTCGCGGAATTGGCCCTAAAACCCATTGTGTTGTAAAGGTTTTTTAGTAGTACTGTCGCCCCTCGTACGGGGGCGTGGATTGAAACCGCAAATCGCTATCCAGCAACGACCCGCGAGCCGAGTCGCCCCTCGTACGGGGGCGTGGATTGAAACATCAAAGCGCGGCCGCTGGTCGAGTGTAAGCTGCTGTCGCCCCTCGTACGGGGGCGTGGATTGAAACATGATCGTGGACATCACCACGCCCGCGAGCGCGGGTCGCCCCTCGTACGGGGGCGTGGATTGAAACCGGTCCCGATACCGACATAATACGGAATCCCGCTGTCGCCCCTCGTACGGGGGCGTGGATTGAAACTTTTGAAGCCACCCTTGTTAACACTTTCGCGAGTGTCGCCCCTCGTACGGGGGCGTGGATTGAAACAATTTCCACGTCGCAAGTACCCGTTACCGAAAAGTCGCCCCTCGTACGGGGGCGTGGATTGAAACAACTGGGCTTTCAAATAGCGGCGGACCTATGGACAGTCGCCCCTCGTACGGGGGCGTGGATTGAAACAAAAGATTTTAGGCTGGCCGGGATTTGATTTCGGGTCGCCCCTCGTACGGGGGCGTGGATTGAAACTCGCTGTCATAGTGGGGCTCGCCATAGTGAACCGGTCGCCCCTCGTACGGGGGCGTGGATTGAAACATGACTATCCGTGCCCGCGCCATTGGCCGTAGTCGTCGCCCCTCGTACGGGGGCGTGGATTGAAACCTAGAAATCGTAGCCGCCGTAGGAAATGCGGGGCCGTCGCCCCTCGTACGGGGGCGTGGATTGAAACACCTTTGAATCGGACCAACGGGTTTATGACCAGTGTCGCCCCTCGTACGGGGGCGTGGATTGAAACAAATTATGCTTATATTATAAAGATAATTTTTCAAGTCGCCCCTCGTACGGGGGCGTGGATTGAAACCTTTTAAGCGCGACAGGTCCGACAGCTACGTTTGTCGCCCCTCGTACGGGGGCGTGGATTGAAACATTTTGGGGCATAATTTAGCAAGCAGAAAGGCGTGTCGCCCCTCGTACGGGGGCGTGGATTGAAACTTCCAAGTAGTGCCCCTGCCGAATACCTCATATAGTCGCCCCTCGTACGGGGGCGTGGATTGAAACAATCTCCCATTTTGGGAACACTATCGGGCGGATTGTCGCCCCTCGTACGGGGGCGTGGATTGAAACATTACCTTGTTATCCTGTCCAGCGTTTCCCCCGTGTCGCCCCTCGTACGGGGGCGTGGATTGAAACACAATTCCGAAAGCGGTTAAGTCAGGCAAGTTATGTCGCCCCTCGTACGGGGGCGTGGATTGAAACCCCGTAAGAATATGGCTACGCGATATGAGGCTGACGTCGCCCCTCGTACGGGGGCGTGGATTGAAACAGCCTGGTGTTGACCTTACCGGTGCGCCTATGCCGTCGCCCCTCGTACGGGGGCGTGGATTGAAACCACTAGTTTTGCAGCCTTACAACGGCAATGTAGGCGTCGCCCCTCGTACGGGGGCGTGGATTGAAACATCATAGTTACAACCCCGGCACGATCCGCAGCAAGTCGCCCCTCGTACGGGGGCGTGGATTGAAACAGACCCTCGGCTAGGCGCTTAAATATCTTGCCGTGTCGCCCCTCGTACGGGGGCGTGGATTGAAACCCTCTACGGCAATCTTAAATATCATCGGAGTGGCTGTCGCCCCTCGTACGGGGGCGTGGATTGAAACTATCCCGATATGTCTATTGTCA
>CAZJUL010000017.1:17922-18300 GCA_964549095.1 uncultured Elusimicrobiaceae bacterium | reverse complement strand
AGACAAACCCTGACGGCGCCCGCGAACCAGGAACGCTATATGGGATTCGGAACGTCTATGAAGTCGGTCTTTACCTTGAATTTTGAGCGGAGGATCTTCTCCAGGGCCAGCACGCCGGGCTTTTCGGTGTTGTAGTGCCCGGCCGAGATGAAATTCGTCCCGCTTTCGCGCGCCATCTCCTGCACGAATTCCGACACCTCCCCGGTTATATAAAGGTCGATGCCCGCTTCCGCGGCCTCTTCATACATCCGCTGCGCCCCGCCCGAAATGACGGCCCGGGTCCGGATCTTTTTCGGCCCGAATTCAAAAGAAACAATGTTTGAGCCCAGCCCGGCCCGCAGCAGGCGGGCTATTTCAGCCAGCGGTTTCGGCCGCGCA
>CAZJUL010000017.1:17399-17912 GCA_964549095.1 uncultured Elusimicrobiaceae bacterium | reverse complement strand
GATAGCCGCACCGTCATAGACGCCGAACGGCTTCAGCCCTCCGGCGCCGAGCAGCTTCATTATCCGCGCGTTGTTGCCGGAGACCGGATGCTTGTCCAGCGGCAGGTGCCAGCCGGCCAGCGTGATTCCGTTAGCCAGCAGCAGGCGCAGCTTTTCCCTGAAAGGACCCTTGATGACCGCGGACTTGCCCCACAGCAGCCCGTGATGGACCACCAGCATATCGGCGCGCGCCGCCGCCGCGCGCCTTATGAATTCCAGCGAGGCCGAAACCCCGAACGCGATCTTCTTAACTTCGGACTTTCCCTGCACCTGCAGCCCGTTCTGCGAAGCGTCCTTAATGGCGCCGCTGTCCAGATAAGAGTTCACGAAACTTATTATTGCATCCCTGTCAGCCATAAAGTTTCTCCTTCAATATTTATATAACCGGAGCGGGGGCGGAAGATTTGGCGAGGAAGGACCTCGCGAGGGCCGAGCTTACGTAAGGGCGAGGGCCGAGTGAAAGAGGCGAGCCAC
>CAZJUL010000017.1:14112-17389 GCA_964549095.1 uncultured Elusimicrobiaceae bacterium | reverse complement strand
GTGCCTGAGTCGCCAAATCTTCCGCCCCCCGCGAACCCGGTCACTTCAGCCGCGGCCTGACCGCGTAATAATACCCGTTCGAAAAATCTTCCGAGATATAATCCGTAACCGGCAGGCTCTTGTCCTGCTGCGCCATAAGAAAAGCCGCGTAGCCCCAGTTGCCCGGATTGCCCTTCATGAACGACCGCGGTATCCTGACGGTAACGGCCCCGTTCTTCACTTCCGGCCGGAACCCGGCCGTCTTCTGCGGGCCCTTCGGCGTGTGCGCGTAAAGCGCCGCTTTCTTGGGGCTTATCTCGATAGCGTACTCCCAGGCGTCGTCCGGGAAGATCCTGATCTCGCGGCCGCTGAGGGGCCTGGTGGAGCCGGCCCGCGGCCTGCGGTTGATGTCTATGTAGAGGTCGAAGCGCGCGTGCGCGAACCCGCCTTCCTGCGCGGCGGCGGCTATCAGCTCCAGCGGGGCGAAAGAGAAGGTCACCGCTTTGTCCGACCAGGAGGCCTCGAAGCGGTCCAGCTTCCACGCCCTGAGCGGATCGGAATTCTTCGGAAAGCCCGGCAGGCCCTGCGGCGGAAGCGGCGGCTTGGCGGCGTTCTTCACCGAGAAGGAGGAGGAGCTCTTGGTGACGGCTATCATATCGTCCCCGCCCGCCTGGCTGCTGATGTCGGAGAGCTCGGAAACCAGCCACCCGGGCGGCGTCTTCTCCATCACGCGGTAGGCGTTGCCGAGGGCGCTCTGTATCTCTATCTCTATTTCCTTTACCGCCTCGGGGTCCTCGTCGCAAAGCCGCAGCAGCCGCGGCGCGGATTCCACGGAAAAATATTCGGCGAAAGCTCCCTTGGCGGCCTTGTAGTCGCCCTGCCTGGCGTTCAGGTGCAGCATCAGGTCCGCGCGCGTCCTGGCGAAGGCCGCCAGCGCGCCGGCCTGTATCTTGCCGGAGGCCCAGGGCGTGTAATCTTCGCTCCAGGGGCGGACCATTTTTGCCGCGTCGCCGGGCGCGGCCTCCGTGGAAACGGCCGCTTTGAGCGCTTCGGAAACGGTAAGGTAGTTGGAGTGCAGGCCGGAACCCAGGACGGCCAGGAGCTGCGCGCGCGTGTCATTGCCCGGGGTGCGGTCCAGGGTCTCGTCGAAAACCGCGAAGAAATCCGCGCCCTCCGGCGGGGTGCTGGTATAAAGCGAGAAGGGCGCCACGAAAACGCCGTCCGCCCTGAGCGCGGTGAAAGGGGCCGTGGATACCAGCGGCCCCGAGGCCAGCCAGCCGAAGCCGAGGGCCTTGGCCAGCGGCACATACTCGGCGATCAGCCCGCCGGGGGCGGCCGCCAGGCCTTCCGGCGGCTTCTTGAAGTTCTTCGTGAAGGCGTCCCTGGCGTCGCTCAGGCGGAGCGCCAGGAAGAACGGGTCGTTGGAGAACGCGGCCGTGGACGGCTTGTTCCGCCACTGCACCGCCTCGTCCTTCGCGTAATAAAAAAGCGGCAGCACGGGGTCGCCCTCCGCCCTGGCCGCCAGCTCCAGGCGCCCGGCGTCGCGCAGGGCCAGCAGCGCACCGGCCTGCGCCGCCGGCGCTTCGCTCAGCGCGGCGGTCAGCCTGATGTTCGCGTCGGCTTCCAGCTTCAGCAGCACGTCGTCGATATTGGAATGCTGGCGCGGTATCCACAGGATGGCCACGCCGGCCTGCAGGGGGGCGCAGAAAGCTAACAGCAGGGGGAGCGTAAGGAATTTCATTTTACCGTCAGGACGGAGACCTTGCCGCCGCCGCGCAGCCCCGTTTCGGGGTTCATCGGGTCCAGTATGGCCTGGCCGTCTATGTCGTAAAGATACTGGTAGACGCCGGGCGGCAGCGGCAGGATGGTCGTCCACATGTTCTTGTCGGTCTTGACCAGCACCAGCGCGTCCGGGTTCCACTTGTTGAAATCCCCGGCTACCCTGACCGTTTTGACGTCCTTGTCGTTGATTATCTTGATCGCGAATTTGACGAAGCGCAGTTCCGGCTGGGGCAGCTCGTTGGATTGCCCCGGGATCCTGGCGTGCATAGGGGGGAGCTGCGTGACCTTGGACGGCTTTACGGCGGCCACGCTCCAGCTGCCCATGAAATTGAAATATTTTTTGAGGGCCTGGTTGAAAACGACGGTCGGCACGCTTACCAGGACCAGCGCGATCAGCGCCACCACGCTGAGTATCGTTTTCCGTTCTATCATCGGGGTGTTTCGTCCTCCAGCCGGGGGCGTATCCTCAGGCCCGCGCCGAGCCCGTCCGCGAGGGCTTTTACTTTATCCAGGTCCGCGCCGGTTCCGTCTATCGCGGTTACCAGCGTTTCCGGCAGCGAGCTCGCGGCTTCCCTGGCGAAGGCGAGCGCGCCCTCGAATCCTCCCGGCGCGTATTCGGGCGCCGGCCGCATCAGCGCCAGCCACTGCGCCGGGTCCGCCGTGTTCAGGCTGACGTGCACGGAGTCCACCAGGCCTTTCAGCTCCGGCACGATGTTCCGGCCGTTGACCAGGCTGCCGAGGCCGTTGGTGTTGACCCTTATGCGCAGCTCCTTCGGCACCGGCGCCAGCGAGCCGGACCTGACGGCCTTCGCCGTTTCGAGCAGCTCCGCCAGGCGCATGGTCGGCTCGCCGTAGCCGCAGAACACCAGCTCGTCGAAGGACTGCTGCAGCCAGGCGTCTTTTATTTTCGCGGCGTAGGCCGCCGCGTCAGGCTCCCGCCCGCCCAGGCCCAGGTCGCTGCCGCGGTAGCCCATCTTCCACCTGTTCTTTATGCAGAAGACGCAGGCCGTGGGGCAGCGGTTGGTGAGGTTCACGTAAAGCCCGGTTTTATACCTGTAGACAAGCGTCAGCATAGCAACGTCCATAAATATTATTCTATCATTTAGAGCGGAAGCATGAAAATTTTAATAGCGCCCAACGCCTTTAAAGGCACACTCGGCCCGCTCCGGGCCGCCCGCGCCATAGCGCGCGGCCTGCGGGCGCGCTTCCCGGCCGCCGACCTGCGGCTGCTGCCGGTTTCCGACGGGGGGGACGGGCTTATAGAAGCCGTAAGGTTCAGCGAAGGCGGCCGGCTGGCGGCGTCGGAGGTGCCGGGCCCGCTGCTGAAGCCGGTGCGCGCGCGCTGGCTGCTGTCCGGCGGGAGAGCCGTGCTGGAAATGGCCGAAGCCGCCGGGCTTAAATACCTGGAGGGGAAAAAGCCGGCCCCTTTAACCGCCACCACTTTCGGCGTGGGCGTCCTCATCCGCGAGGCCGCCCGCCGCGGCGCGCGGGAGATCACCGTGGGGCTCGGCGGCAG
>CAZJUL010000017.1:0-14102 GCA_964549095.1 uncultured Elusimicrobiaceae bacterium | reverse complement strand
CAGCGTGATGCGGCCGGCATTCAGGTTGAGATGGCCGGCTGCGCCGCCGGCTTCGGCTTCAGGCTCCTGGACGGTAGCGGGCGCCAGGTTCCGCGCGGGGCCGCGGGCCTGGTCCGGCTAAGGCGCATATTACCGCCACCCGGCCCGGCGGCAACCGGGAAGCTCAAAATTATCGGCCTCGCCGACGTCCAGAACCCGCTTTGCGGCCGCCTGGGCTCGGCCAGGGTTTACGGCCCGCAGAAGGGCGCGTCCCCCGCAGAAGTTGCCCTCATCGAAAAAGCGCTGCTGCATTACGCGGCCGTTGTGAAGCGCGACCTGGGCGCGGACATAAAGGCGCTTAAGGGCGGCGCGGCCGCCGGCGGGCTGGGCGCCGGCCTGGCCGCTTTCTTCGGCGCGCGCCTGGTTCCCGGCGGCCCCGCGGCGCTGGCCAGGCTGGGCTTCGAGGAGGCCGTCAGGGAGGCGGACCTGGTCATTACGGGTGAGGGGCGCTTCGACGAGACCAGCTTTTACGGCAAGGCGCCCGCGGAGGCCGCCAGGCTGGCGCGGAAATGGAACAAGCCGGCCGTGCTGGTCTGCGGCTCCTGCGCGCTGAAGGACCCGGGCAGGCTTAGGGAAGCCGGTTTCATCGGCGTGGTGGCGCTCGACGCTCTTTTCAGCCGGGAGATGCTTTTCGCGCGCCCCGCCTGCGCGCTGGAGCGGGCCGTCAGGCTGCAGTTGGCGGGCCTGCTGGGCGCCCCGTAGTGGACTAAACACCTGATTTTTAATAATATATACCTCCGCCGTAAGCCCGCCTTGGGCGGACGGCCGCGCCGGGATCCGCGGGAAGCCGGTTTCCAGGCACAAAAACCAGGAGAAACAATATGAGCTCGCATCCGAACCAGATCACTTTCGGCACGGACGGCTTCCGCGGCATCATAGCCCGGGATTTCACTTACGACGCCGTCCGCAAGATAGCCCAGGGGCTGGCGGACTACATCGCCTATAAGAACATGCGCGTGACCGAGAAGCCGCACGTGGCCGTGGGCTACGACCGGCGCTTCATGTCCGACCGCTTCGCCTCCACCGTGGCCGAGATCCTCACCGCCAACGGGATAACCGCCGTGGTTTCCGCCGAAGCCCTGCCCACCCCGGCCATCAGCGTCCTCACCGCCGGCAAGTTCGGCCTCGGCGTGGTCATAACGGCCAGCCACAACAGGTTCCTGTACAACGGCGTGAAGATAAAGCAGAACGGCCGCTCGGCCCCGCCCTCCGTGACGGCGGAGCTTGAGAATTACATCTCCAAGGCCGTGCCTATGAAGACGCCCGGCGTGGTCGTGGTGAAAAAGTCCTTCAAGAAGGGCTACGTGGATTATCTCAACTCCAAGTCCAGGATAGCCCCGCTGCTGGCGAAGCTGCGCGGCCCCGTGGTCATAGATTTCATGTACGGCGCCGGCGCGGAGGTGGCGGACGAGATCTTCACCTCGAAGAACATCGTAAAGATACGCGCCGCCTCCGATCCGCTGTTCGGCGGCATAACCCCCGAGCCGGTGGAAAAGCACCTCGGCGAGCTTATCGAAACGGTCAAGAAAAAGCGCGCGCTGATGGGGCTGGCGCTGGACGGCGACGCGGACCGCTTCGCGCTGGTCAGCGACAAGGGCCAGTACATGACCCCGTGCCAGATAGCGCCGATGCTGCTGGATTACCTGCTGAAGCGCAGCGGGGGGAAGGGCAAGGGCAAGGTGGCGCAGGCCGTTTCAATGGGCTACCTGACCAGGCGCATCGCCAAGGCCGCCGGCCTCACGTTCGAGGAGACGCCGGTCGGGTTCAAGTACATAGCGGAAAAGATGATCTCGGAGGACGTGTTCTTCGGCGCGGAAGAGTCGGGCGGCTACGCCTGGAAAGGCAACATCCCGGAGCGCGACGGCATACTTACGGCCCTGATGTTCCTGGAAATGACGGTGAAGACCGGGAAAACGGCGTCCGAGCTCTACAAGGACATAGAGGCGAAATACGGCAAGTCGGTCTTCGTGCGCACGGACTTCAGGATGGAGAAGGCCATTCCGAACAAGCATTCCTTCGCCGTGAAGCTGAAGAAGAAGCTCCCGAAGACCATAATCGGGAAGAAAGTGACCGACACGAATACCATAGACGGGCTCAAGATAATCCTGGAAAACGACAGCTGGCTGCTTATGCGGCCGTCCGGCACCGAGCCGCTGCTGAGGACCTACGCCGAGAGCGATTCCCAGGAGAACACGAAAAAGCTGCTGGAATTCGCGGTCAAGCTTATGGAGCAGTAATATAAATTAGTATAATTATACACTGCCGGCGCAGGAGCCGGCTATCTAAGGAGACAACTATGAACTTTACCGGAAAAAGATATATGACCTCTGAATCGGTGACCGAGGGGCACCCCGACAAGGTCTGCGACCAGATCTCCGACGCCGTGCTGGACGAGATCATGAAAAAAGACCCGATGGGGCGCGTTGCCTGCGAGACCTTCATCACCCGCGGCATGGTGGTGGTCGGCGGCGAGATAACGACCAAGATCTACGTCGATATCGACACCCTGGCCCGTCAGGTCATCAAGGATATCGGCTACACGCACTCCAAATACGGCTTTAATTACGAGACCTGCGCGGTGGTGAACGTGATAGGCCGCCAGTCCCCGGACATAGCCCAGGGCGTGGACACCGGCGGCGCCGGCGACCAGGGCCTGATGGTGGGCTACGCCACCGACGAGACCCCCGAGCTTATGCCGCTGACGCTGACGCTGGCCCAGAAGCTGGCGATGCGCCTGGCGGAAGTCCGCAAGAAGAACATCCTGCCCTACCTCGGCCCCGACGGCAAGACCCAGGTCACCGTGGAATACCACGACGGCAAGCCCGTGCGCATAGAGACCATAGTCATCTCTTCCCAGCATACCGAGGAGATCCTGGATAAGACCGGCCACCAGATCACCGAGAAGGCGCGCAAAGAGATCATAGACGCCGTGATCATGCCCGTTATAAGCAAGAAGCTGATGGACAAGAACACCAAGTTCCTCATCAACCCCACGGGCAAGTTCGTGGTGGGCGGCCCGCAGTCCGACACCGGCGTGACCGGCCGCAAGATCATAGTGGACACCTACGGCGGCGTGGCCCCGCACGGCGGCGGCGCGTTCTCCGGCAAGGACCCGACGAAGGTGGACCGCTCGGCCGCCTACATGGCGCGCTACGTGGCCAAGAATATCGTTGCGGCCAAGCTTGCCAGGGAATGCACGGTCCAGCTCGCCTACGCCATCGGCGTCGCGGAGCCCGTCGGCCTCTACGTGGATACCCACGGTACCGGCGTCATTGCCGACGAGAAGCTGGTGTCCATCATCCGCTCAACCTTCGATTTCACCCCGAAGGGCATCATTAAGAACCTGAACCTGCGCGCGCCCATCTTCAGGAAGACGGCCGCCTACGGGCACTTCGGCCGCAGCTGCTTCTCCTGGGAGAAGACCGACGCCGCGGAGCTGCTGAAGAAAAAAGCCGCGGGCGCCCCGAAAGTGAAGTGCGCCTGCTGCGCCTGAACAAGGAAGACCGTTCCTTCCGGCCGGCCGGATACTTTTTATGAAAGCACTCCTGGTGGAAGACAACGCCCTGACGCGCCTCACCATACGCACCCTCCTGGAGAAGCAGGGGCATGAAGTGGTCGGCGAGGTGGATGACGGCGACAGGGCCGACGCGGCCGTGGCCGAGCTGAAGCCCGACGTCGTCTTTCTGGACCTGATCCTGCCCGGAAAATCCGGCCTGGAGATCCTTTCCAACATAAAAGATGAATACCCGAAGACAAAGGTGATCGTCATCACGGCCATAGTCCAGGGGGAGATGGACAAAGAGCTCCTGGCGAAGGGGGCGGACGCCGTGGTTTACAAGCCTTTCTCCTACGAGGAATTCAAAGAAGCGCTGAAAAAGGTCGCCTGAACCATGGAAGACAACACCAACGATCTGCTGAAGCGGCTGGCCGAACAGAGCATAGGGACCTGCCTGGCCAAGCTCTCCGGGGTTTCCGCCGGCGCCTGGAGCCTGGCCGCCGCCTCCGTCCGAAAAGAGACGCTGCAGGCCGCGCTGAAGCGCCACCCTTTCCGGAGCGGCGAAGCCGCGGCCGTCCATTTCAGCGTTTCCGGCGACTACCCCTTCCTCTCGGTGATGCTGTTCGAGCCCGAAGAGCTGGAATGTGTTTCCAAGTGTTTCCTCGGCTACGCCTTTCCCGGCATCCCCGGGATAAAGCTGCCGGAGGAAGTCATGCTGCTGGAACTGGGCAACATCGTGCTAAACTCCGTGATAAGCGCGGTTTCCAACGGCCTGAAGAAGCTGCTGATGCCCGCCGTCCCGAAATTCTCGCAGGGGGACGCGCTTGGCCTGGCGCTTGAGCTGGGGGCCCTGCCGGGCCAATCCCCGGCCTACAGGGTCATAGAGTTGTCGCTGGATATCAAGGGGGGCGAAAGCGTCAGCCGCAGCACCGTGCTGTGCCTGCTGCCCGAAGACCTGGCCGCCGAGCTGGAACGGAGAGCTTTATGAAATTGATGATAGTGGACGATAACGTGATGATACGCGGGATGCTGCGCGACATGCTGGAGCAGATGGGCCACGAGATAGCGGGCGAGGCGGAAGAGGGCGACACCGCCATAAAGGTTTTCTCCGCCGTGCGCCCGGACGCGGTGTTCCTGGATATGATAATGCCGGGCAAATCCGGCATGGAGGTCCTGGCGGAGATCCGCAAGATAGATCCCCAGGCCAAGGTCGTCATCGTGACGGCCGTCGAGCAGGAGCGGATAGACAAGCAGATAAACGACTGCGGCGTGACCGCCATCATACGCAAGCCGTTCACTTACGACGAGCTGGAAGACACCCTGAAGCGGATAAAGTAGGACTATGGAAGAGAAAGCGGGCGCCATACTGGAACGCCTGACCCTGTCGGGCCTGGAGAAGTGCCTGGCGAGGCTGGCCAAGGTTTCCGCCGGCACCTGGCGCATAAACGGCGTCAAGGTTTCCCGCGGCACGCTGGAGGACGCCGTAGCGCAGCACGATTTCTCCCACCCCGGCGCCGCCGTCTATTTCCACGTCAAGGGCGAATTCCCTTTTACCTCCATGATGCTTTTCGACCTGGAGGATATGGAGCTCATCTCCAAGTGCTTCCTGGGCTATTCCTTTCCGAAGGCGCCGACCTTCACGCAGACCGAGGAAGTGCTGCTGATGGAGCTCGGCAATATAGTGGTCAACGCTTTTATCAACGCGGTGCTGAACGCCCTTAAAAGGAGCACCATGCCGCCGGTGCCGTTATGCGTGGACGGGAACCTGCGCCAGGTCGCGGCGGGGGCGGGCGCCGGTTCGGACCCCGCGAAGGATTACTTGGTGGTGGCCGTTTCCCTGGCCATGCAGTGCGACAAGCTGGCCAGCGCGACCGAAGTGATCGGCCTGGTCCCGGCCGAGCTGGAGCACGAACTGGAGCGGCTGAATCAGTAGGCTTTAGGCAGGAGCTCTTTATGAAAGTACTGATAGTGGAAGACAACCCCCTGACGAGGATGATGCTGAGAAGCCTCCTCGAGCAGCTGAAATGGGAAGTGGCCGGCGAGGCGGAGGACGGCAGGGAAGCCGTGAAGGTTTTCGCCGAGCTCCGGCCGGACGTGGTGCTGCTGGACCTGATCCTGCCCGGCCAGTCGGGCCTGGAAGTGCTGGAACAGATACGGCAGATAGACCCGAAAGCCAAGGTGGTCATAATAAGCGCCGTGGAGCAGGACGAGATGAATAAAAAGCTTTCCGACAAGGGCGCCACGGAGATCCTGCGCAAGCCTTTTTCTTTCGACGAATTTAAAGCCCTGCTGGCACGGCTAATGTAAAACTATGGAAGCGAACGCGAGCGCCAGGCTCGAGCGCCTGGCCGTTTCAAGCCTTGAAAAATGCCTCGCCAGGATCTCGCGGGTTTCCGCCGGGGCCTGGGAGATAGCCGGCGCACAGGTCTCTTCCGGAACGCTGGAGGACGCCCTCGCCCAGCACGATTTTAAGCATCCCGCCGCCGCCGTTTATTTCAAGGTCCCGGGCGAATTCCCTTTCACCGCGATCATGCTGGTGGACCTCAACGATACCGGCCACATCCTGGAGTCTTACCTGGGCGCCACTTTCCCTCAGGCGCAGGATTTTTCGCACCCGGCCGAGGTGATGCTGACCGAACTCGGCAACATCATACTGAACTCGCTGATCAATTCGCTGCTGAACGCCCTGCAGCGGAGCATCATGCCGCCGGTGCCGGCCTGCGTGCACGGCGGCTCCGCCAGCCTGGCCGGCCAGCTGGCGGCGGATACGGACGCCGGGCAGCATTACCGCACCGTGACGGTGTCCCTGTCCATAAGCTGCGGCGGGCGCGCCAGCCGCAGCGAAGTGATCGGCCTGATACCGGCCGAGCTGGAGAACGAACTGGAGAGGAAGTGCAAAGAATGATGAAAACAGCGACTCTCGCCGTACTCGCCGCCGGTCTGTTCCTTTCCGCCCCGCCGCTTTCCGCCCAGGTCAAAATAAACAGGATAGACTGGCAGCTCTCCACGGGCCAGGCCCCGAAAAAACTGGTGTTCGAGGCCATCCCGGAGATCAAGCTGGACCTTAACCAGAAATTCCTGCATAAGCTGAGGGCCGTGATAGCCCTGCAGAACGCCTCCGCCAAACCGGCCGGGGGGCTGGTCCTCAGGTGCGCTTTAAGCCTGCGCCTGGTCAGGACCGCCGACGCGGCCGACCAGGGCTTCTGGGCCGTGCCGTTCAAAGTGGAAGAGCTGCGCGTGTCCCGGGTGCTGCCGTCCGGGACCTACGAGGCCAAGCTGCTCTATTACCATCTCAACGAACAATTGAAAAAGCTGAAGAACACGGGTTTCCGGGCCGACGCCCTGAAGCTGGCCGTGATGCTGGAGCCCAGGCAGGGCGACGCCCCGGCGGAGATCATCCGCGAATCGGTGATAAGCATAAAGACCCCGTAAACTCCTCCGCCTCTTCGCCGCAAAGGAACACCAATGCTTGACATTAAATTAATCCGTGCCAACCCGGAAAAGGCAAGGGCCGGGATGGGCGACAGGGGCGGGCGCTACCTGCCCGCGCTGGAAAAAGCGCTGGAGCTGGACGGCGCCCACCGCGCCATCCTGGCCGAGACCGAGGCCATGCGCTCCAGGAGGAACGAGGTCTCAAAAAAGATACAGGAATTCAAGATAGCGAAAAAAGAGGCGGAGGCCGCGGCCGTGATGGCGGAAGCCAACGCCATCAAAGAGGGGATAAAAGGGAAAGAAGAGCGCCTGGCCGCCGTGGAAAAAGAAATGGGCGCCCTGCTGCTGGGCGTGCCCAACCTCCCGGACCCCGGGGTGGTCAGGGGAATGCCGCCCGACGGCAACAAGGTGGTCAGCGAGGACCTTTCCAACAAGCGCGCGTTCGCCTTCAAGCCGCTGGACCACCACGCTCTCGGCGAGAAGCTGCGCATCCTGGATTTTGAGGCCGCCGGCCGGCTGTCCGGCTCGCGCTTCGCGCTTTTAAAAGGACAGGGGGCCAGGCTTGAGCGCGCCCTGGTCCAGCTGATGCTGGACCTGCACACCCTGGAGGGCGGCTATACCGAGATCTTCCCGCCTTTCCTGGTCACGGCCGAGACCATGACCGGCACCGGCCAGCTGCCCAAATTCGAAGAGGAACTTTACAAGATCGCCTGCGAGCCCCCGCTCTACCTTATACCTACGGCGGAAGTGCCGCTGACCAACCTCTGCCGGGGCGAAACGCTCAAGGAAGAGGCCCTGCCGGTCAAATACACGGCCTACACGGCCTGCTTCAGGCAGGAGGCCGGCACCTACGGCAAGGACACCAGGGGCCTCATACGCAACCACCAGTTCAACAAGGTGGAACTGGTCTGGGCCGTCAGGCCGGAAGATTCAATGGCCGCGCTGGAGACCCTGCGGGCCGACGCGGAAAAGGTGCTGCGGGTCCTGAAGATCCCCTACCGCGTGCTGGAGCTCTGCACCGGCGACCTGGGCTTCAGTTCGGCCAAGACCTACGACCTGGAGGTCTGGATGCCGGGCGAGGACAAGTTTCGTGAGATCTCCTCCTGCTCTAACTGCACCGATTTTCAGGCCAGGCGCATAAACGCCCGCTTCAAGCGCACGGGCGCCAAGGGGACTGAGTTCGTGCACACGCTGAACGGCTCGGGGCTGGCCGTCGGGCGCACTTTCGCCGCTATCCTGGAGAATTACCAGCAGGAGGACGGCTCCGTGGAAGTGCCCGAGGCGCTGCGCAAATACATGGGCGCCGATAAGATAGAGCTCAAATGAAAAAAATCTTATTAGCGGCGGCTGCCGCCGCGCTGCTCGCTTCACCCCTGCGCGCCGGCGAGGTGAAGCTCGAGCCGCTGCCGGAAGACCTCAGGGCCCTCTCCAAAAAAGGCATAGAGTGCATCTACGCGGTGGAAGTGCCGGAGGCCAGGAAATATTTTGAGCTGGCGCTGCAGAAATATCCCGATCATCCCTATCCGAATTTCGGCATGGCGATGGCCAAGTGGGCCGAGATCGAGTACCTCGAGGACGAATCCGCCCCGGAAATGGGCGAGGAATACGAGAAGCTGACGGACAAGGCTATAGAGATCGGGCTGGCCTGGGTGAAGAAGCACCCGGGAGACGCCAACGCCTATATGGTCCTGGGCGGCATGTACGGCCTCAAGGCCCGGCTGGACCTGATGAAGCACCGCTGGGTAGCCGCCTATTTCACCGGCAGGAAGGCGCTTTCCCATACGCGCAAATCCCTTAAGCTCGACCCTGAACTTTACGACGCCTACCTCGGCCTCGGCATGTACGAATATTACGCGGGCACGCTTTCGGGCGTGGTGAAGATACTCGCCAAATTCCTGATGCGGGGGAACGCGGAAAAGGGCCTGGAATGGATGAACCTCTGCAGGGAAAAGGGCTATTTCAATTCCCTGGCCGCGCAGCTGATGCTGATTGAGATCTACACGCAGCCGAACACCAAATACCACGACTCCGCCACTTCGGTAAAGTGGTCGGCCGAGCTGCGCAAGCGCTACCCGGTCCACCCGCAGATGCACTTCGTGCAGATAGTCTCGCTTTACGAGGACAAGCAGTACGCCGAATCCCGGAAGGAATCGCTGGAATACCACAGGCGCCTGCGGGAAGGGGTGCCGGGCTACAGAAAGATGTTCGTGCCGCGCATCCTGACCGCCATAGGCGCCACCTGGCAGGCGGAGAATAATTACGACGAGGCGCTTAAATATTTTCAGCAGGCCGCGGACACGCTTAAGGAAGACCCCAAGGCCCACCCCGCGCGCTGGGCCGTCTGGTCGCTGGTCAAACAGGGCAACATCTGGGACCTGAAGGGCGACCGCGCCAAAGCGGTGAAGCTTTACAAGGAAGCCAAGACCTTCAAGGACGAATGGGGCTTCGAAGAGTTCATCGACCGCTACATCAAGAAGCCGTTCACGGAACAGATGCTGCCCGGGGAACTGCCGCCGCCTTAAGATCTATGGATTTTTCAACCATCCTTTTCCTTGTCATCGCCGTGGTTTGCTGGGGGATGGGCGCCTTTTTCGACAAAATGACGCTCCGGTACGTGGATTCCTCCGGCGCTTTCTACATAAGAACGCTGTTCATCCTGGCCGTCTCTATCCTTTTTCTTCTGTGGAAATACTCTCCGACGAAGCAGGCGCTTCTGGGTTCCGGCAGGACCGCCTCAGCCTTCATCCTCTCCAGCGTGCTGGTGACCATGAGCGGGGTGTTCTTCTACCTGAAGGCGATGAGCGGCGGCGAGGCCTCCAAGATCGTGCCGCTGAGCTCCACCTACCCGTTCGTGACTTTCCTGATGGTCTATTTCTTCCTCGGCGAGAGCTTCACGGTGAACAAGCTGCTGGGTACCCTGCTCATTTCGGGCGGGATATATTTCATTTCAAAATAAAGATCCGACATCCCCTGCCTGCCGGCAGGCAGGCGGCGAAAGCCGGGATCCCTGAAAAAATAGCGCCATGACCAATGCGGAATTTGAGAAACTGGCGGAGGAGGCTTTGAAGGCCCTGCCGCCCTTCTTCCTTGAAAAGCTCAGCAATATCGTGATGATCGTGCGGGCCGCGCCGGCCCCGGCGCAGGCGCGCAGGTTCGGCCGGGGGCTTATGGGCCTGTACGAGGGCGTGCCGCTGCTTGAAAGGGGGCAGTTCTACAGCGGCGCTATGCCGGACAAGATAACGCTTTTCAGGAAGAACATCGAGGCGGAGTGCCAAACGCCGGAGGAGATGGAGAAGGAAGTCCGGCACGTGGTCATGCACGAGCTAGCCCACCACTTCGGCATCACCGACGCCGAACTTAAAGCCAAAGGACTTTATTGACCCCCTGCGCCGCCCGCGCGGCAGCGGACAGGGTGAAATTTAAAAGCCGTCCGGTTCAGGCGGACGGCTTTTGCGCGGCCTGCGGGGCCGGGTTGGCCCGCGGCGTCAGGCGGTTTCGTGATGGAATTTCAGGGTCCTCGCTATGCGGGCCAGCAGTTCTTCCTGGTTAAAAGGTTTTACGATATAATCTTCGGCCCCGGATTTCAGGCCTTCCACGCGGTTCTCCACTACCACGGCCACGCCGGTAAGTATGAACACCGGGATATGCTTCAGCTCCGGGTCCGCCTTTATCCTGCGGCACAGGTCCATGCCGCTGCCGCCCGGCATCGATACGTCCAGGATGGCCAGGTCGGGCTTTTCGCGCTTGCAGGCCTCCCAGCCGGTTTCGAAATTGCCCGCCAGGAGCACCTCGTAGCCTTCCGGCTTTAGTATCCTTTTCAGAGAGGTGAGCACGGTCTCTTCGTCATCCACTATTAAAATGCGGTGCATTTGTCTGTCCCCCGGATCGTCGTGAAGGTCCCGCAGCGCGGGGCTTCTCCGTTGGTAATGATACAAAAAAATGTATTAATATCCCACCCTTTCATGGTACTTCCGAATAACCCGCCCGCATGTCGCACCCAGGACTTATGCTGATATTCATTTGCTACAATATTTCTATCGGGATACGGGCCGAGAATTAGTTGCAGAATCATCATACCTTTAATGGGTTGTCGGGGATTCGACGGGAACGCTGGTCTGATTTCCGGAATCCGCACTGTTCTAAATGGGGGTCAAATGACGGCGCGTACACTTACATTAATTAATGTGTTATTACTCACTATTCTGTTTATGGGTTTGATGTTGGAAGCATGGGCTCCCACACAGACAATTGGTTGGGTGATTATTATCCTGACCGCATCTGTGGGGTATGGGATTTATGATAATCGAATCAAGGAGTATTTAAAATCCAAAAACGATTTCCATTTGATTAACACTGGCTGTTTGTCTTTGATTGGTATTGGTTTACTGTTTAAATATTCACATTCTGTATATGGAGCCCCACCTCTATTTCATGCGTTAGATAAATATTTAAGCAGTCTAGTGACAGCGTTTTTAATAAACTGGACAATCCTAATTATTCTTACCACCTTGATAGGCAGAGAACCTGACGATAAAACATTCGCAAAAGAGATTGGTAAAAGATTAATTTTAAAAGATTCCTTATACGAAAAACGTTTATTTATAAAAGCCCTTGAAAACAATATTAATGAGGAAATAGGGAAATCCAGAGAAGCGGATGAACGCATAAGTAAACTGGTGAGGGAGATTAAAAAACGAAAGGAGGATGAAATATAAGAGGCGTTATTTCAAAACCTACTAATTATCACTCTTAAAAGTACCATGTCAATAACCAAAGAGGCGGCAAGAGAAATCGCAAGGGAACATTTAGCGGAACATCCAGTTGCCGGGATTGACGGGATCGCGGAAGTTGGTGCGTACGGTGAACCAGGTTTCCGCAAGCCGGCATTTTACCACCCCGTGCCAATCGATATATATAAGTGTTGGATGGTGTATGCCAAATATGGGCCTAACGGGCCATGTTTTGGGGGTAATTATTTAATTCTTATTTCCAAGGAAACCGGTGAAATATTCTACGCCGGCACTGATGGGGATTAATAACGTGTGGATCAGGGGGCGCTGTTCACCAACTTCCCAATTATCATGCCCCAAGGTTAGGAAGATAGAAGGGAAAAACAGGGACAGCGCCCTATTATCCTCTAGAAGGGCAAAAGGTACCAGCTTACTGGGGAGCTCAGCGGCGTTTGGTTTTTAAGAGGCCCTTGGCCGAGTTAATATATATGGCTATAAAGAATTTCCAAAAGCACCCATATAAAGCCTAGCGTTCCTACACAAACAATACCTGCTTTACGCAATAAGCCAATTTCATGAATATAAAAAACTCTAGTCCCTGTTATATAATCATACAACGTCCGTTTGTTATGAAAAGCCACGGGTATAAACCATACCGCAAATAGTAGAAACCCCAGAATAAGTTGAAAACTCAATGAGAGAACTGGAATGGATTGAGTAGTATAAAATAATACCAACGAGATTGGAAACACGTGACTCATTGCATACCGCACAATAATTTGTGAGGGATTTAATTGCGCCCCATTATTATTGACAACAACAATACCTGCTAAATGTTTGCCAAGTGTCTGCCCTTTCCAGATGAATACTGGAAAAATAAACGCGACAACAAACACAACTATAAACATGTATATAATCCCCTCAATCCCTAATATAAACCGAATCATATATAGCGACAATAAATCAATTACAAACGCATCACCTCGTATCCAGAAACCAGCAGGCCGCTCTATATTCACAACAGATTGTGATTTTGCTTCTTCAGGATTTGTTACGGGTTTATCTATCATGTCTTAACTCCGCTGGCTACTTCCCCCTTTTTCTTTATGGCGGATGTAGTCTATTGCATCATCAACATATTTTATATATATGAAAGTTTTGTTGATGTCATATTGATATGTTTTATAATATTCCTCAACCAACCGCGCCTGCTCTTCTGGATCTAGTTTCGCAAAAGGAATTGGGGGCTTAGCATCGGCTTTATCACGCCATTCATATAATGATTCGCCAGGAATTGTGTTGGGATCAAAATCAAGCAAGGCTTTAAAATAACTAGGCAAATCCTTAAATTTCGCAGAATTCAGCTTAAGCCCCATCTTACGTGCTGCCAAAAAATCGTTAATCATAGAGGAATCATGGCCCATTTTTTCATATTGCCATATATGCGTCGCTTCATGAACCAATACCAATTTTCCTGCAACCGTCAAAGCATTCCCTTCAAAAAGTTTTTCTTTCATGCCTGTCTTATCTTTATATTCATCATAGAGCGTAATTGTCTTACCTTTTGTTTTAGGTGTTCCAGTTCCCTTCACACGTTTTATAATGATTCGAGCATAATCTATCGAATCCCAAAATACCTTCTGCAATATGTCTTTTTCTTCCTGTATCAACGAGCGTGGACCATATTCAGGTTCGCATTTGTCTGCTATAGTAAATACTTTACCTTTAAGACAGCCGCATGTTCCGTCCGCTGCCGGGGCTCGTCCTGGGGGACAGCATATCCCTGTTGTTGTCACCTGACTGGCGAGACAGCACCCGGAAGAAGTGGTCAGGATATACCCGGGGGAACATTTATTATTTCCGTTACACTGTTCTTCTATTTGCTTGGTGCGCAGCTTAATCAGTTCTTCTTTTTTGGGTATGTCATTTCTATTCCTCTCTTGTGCGGCGTAACAGAAAGATGGATCAAACTCTTTACTGCAATCTCTTTTCAGCTCCTCCTTCATAAATTTAATAAGGTCTTGAGTATCTATAATCTCCTCTTTCCATTCGGCACATAGCCATTCCTGACTACCTGGCTCAGGTTCTGGTTCCTTCGCTGCTATTACACCGACAGAATTCGTTTTCGCTTTTGTGGTCGCTAAAACGGCGGTCTTTGCGGACGCGGCAGTATCAGCCGAAGATTTTGCCGACGCCGCCGACGCCAACAGGGTAGAGGACTGTTTTATGCCGCTCAGGCTGAATTCCGCTGCGGTGTTTAATTTAGGGAGGTCTGGTTCAGAGGATTTTAAATCGGTGACATTACCACCCTTGCCCAATGAGGGAGGGTGTAAAAAAGTCTGTGTAAACTCCATCATTCCAGCCTAAGCCGCCCTTCAAAATATATCGCCAGCTGCGAAATCGTC
>CAZJUL010000016.1:0-18356 GCA_964549095.1 uncultured Elusimicrobiaceae bacterium | reverse complement strand
ATACATATGAACGCCGTGGACACCGGCTGGGTGACCGACGAGGACCCCGCGCGGATAGCCGCGCGCAAAGTGAAAGAGAACCGCTTCCACCCGCCGCTGGATATAGTGGACGGCGCGGCGCGCATAGTGGACCCGATCATCTCGGGCTTCAATACCGGCGTGCACGTCTGGGGCAAATTCCTGAAGGATTATCAGCCGACCGACTGGTAAAATAAGGGACGCTGCTTCCTAACTTCCTAATTAGCATTAACCGCCGGGAAGGCCCGGCGGTTTTGTTTTGGGGCGGGGTGATCAATGCTGGACAGGGAAGTGGGCCATCATCGTGAAAAAGAAGGCCAGGATCAGCACGGCGAACGCTATGAGCGAAGCGGTAAAACCCCAATTGCTTTCCTTCGGCTTGTCCTTGGCGGCCGGCAGAAGGAGCATACCGGCGGCGAAAGCGGGGCCGATAAGCAGCAGGAGGATGTCTCTCAGGAACGGGGACCGGGGGTGCGGCAGGGCGGAATATGTCAGCAGAAAGGCTAAAGGGGAAAAGAAACAAAGCAGGGACCAGAGCAGCGAAGAGCGGTTGAGCCTGCGCGCAATGAAGGCGGCCGCTACCGGCGCGCCGAGCATCGAGAGTATATTTAGGAAGCGCATACCCGAAAGTATACAAAAAAGCGGGACAGGGGACGCTGCTTCCTAACTTCCTAATTGGCTATAGCCGTCCGCCTTAGGCGGACGGTTTTGCTTTGGGTTAAAAAGACTTCTGGAGGGAGGCGGGGACGTGGAATTCGTGATCGGCGGCGGAGGTGCGCGGCTCGGCGTTGCAGCCGATGCCGGAGAAATACCGCTTGTAGCGCGCGGCGTTGTGCGGGGTGTAGAAACCGGTGCAGACGGCTCCCCGCCCGATCTGCGCGGCGATCTTGGCCGAGAAATCGGAATAGAACGGGTCCAGCAGTATCACTTTCTCCAGCCGGCTGAAGGAATCTATGGACCTGCCCAGCCCCACATAGCCGCCGCTGTGCGCGGCCGCCGATACTGACCTGAAAACCACGCCTAGCGACGCCTGCAGGCTGTCCAAGTCGGACCGCGTCACGGCAATGTCACTGGAGCCGGTCACCAGCACCGCGATGCGCTTTTCCGCGGCAAGCTGCTTAAGTTTGTAGAAGGACAGGGCCGCGCGCGAGGAGCGCAGGATGTTGGCTTTGCCGGTGATGCGCCCGCCATACAGGCCGCTGCCGGGGTAGTTGGTGTCCGAGATCCAGCCGCGGTAATAGATGAGCAGCGGGACGGACTCGCCGGCCGGCGCGCCGCTGTAATAGCAGCCTACGGAAGGTATCTCGGCGCATTCGTCCGTCCGAACCGCCGCGGGGGCCGGGACCGGCGGGACGGGGACCTCCGGCGCGTCGGCGCCCGGGGTGAGCAGCTGGTCCAGGGAGCCGGCCGCGCCGGCCGGCAGCGGGGCCGCCGTGATCAGCGCCAACGCTACCGCGCAGACCGTCCTGTAAAAGATGTTCATATGGCTCCCGTAATCATATTGTAGCTCCTCCGCGGCCGTAAGCAAGGGCCGCAGGACCTATACGGGAGGGGGAAAAGGGGGACGCTGCTTCCTGGCGGAGAAGGGGCTATGCCGAAGACTGCTTTGAACGCGCGCGCAGTTTGAGATACAGGGCGGCGAGGAGCCAGCCGGCCAGGCCCGCTATGGCGGCCGGCGCTATCGAATATTTGGCTTCAAGCCTGGCGGTTTCCCGCAGCAGGTCCGGCGTGGCCGGAACATGGAAAGTGATGTTCCTCGGTTCCCCCAGCATGGTATGATCGAACCCGTGTTCACTGTGATAACGCACGGTGTTCCAGACAGTAAAGGCGGGATAGATCGAAACGCCAGTGAGCGCGGCCGGCAAGCCGGCACGGAGGAACAGCCGGGCGCAGAATCCAAGCGCCGCGGGCACCGCCACCGAGAAGAGATCGTCGGGTGTAAAACCGCAACACCGGTATCCGAGCCAGCTGCCGCCTATCAGGACCGCCAGCTGCGCGCAAACTATCAAACCGCGTTTAACGCTTTCTTTCATATCGGGGCCCGCCTTACCTTTAAATATCATACAAAAGGGGACGCTGATGACTAAATGACTAATTATCCACAGGGATGGCTTTGCTTTTTGGGATTTGCGGGGGCTTATTTGCCTTTGGCGTCGTGCAGCCAGAACGCTACGGGGGAGACCAGCAGCATAAGGGTGAGCGCCAGGGCCGCGTTGCCGGACGAGAATATGATCACCGGGTCCAATAACATCGCCCCGACCACTGCTGCCAATGCGCCGGCGGCGCATAGGTGCGATCTCCCAAAGTGCAGGCGTCTTTCAGCGGCGGGAAGGGCGCTTTCCCGGTAGGGAGCGGTGGGGCTGTTGGGCGCGGATAAGCTGACAGGCGGGCGCGACGCGTACCTTAAAGCGTTGGCGCGGATTATGTCCTGGTTGACCGCTTCCAGTTCTGCCGCATCGTCCGCGGAATGCGGGCAGAGCCGCAGCAGCTCTTCGTAGGTCCGAGCGGCCGGGTCAAGGCGGTCCTGCCGGACATACTCCCGGGCTTTTGCGCGCAGTACCGCCGCCCTGGCGTTCATCCTTTCGGCTTCCTGTATCAGTAATACCGCTTCCGCGTTGTCGGGGTCAAGTCCAAGGACCGCTATCCCTTTGGCGATGGCTCCGTCATAGTCGCGGCCGCGGAACGCCAGGTCGGCGGCCTCCAGCCGCGCGGCTATATGTTCGTTCTGCGCGCGCAGCCGCCGGAAATCAGACCTGGGACCCGGCAGGGACGGGGCAAGCTTTAATAATGCCTCGTACAGCGCCGCCGCGCGCAGCCGCTCGCCCCTTCCGCGGAAATCTGCGGCGCGCTTCCACAAAGCGTCCACCCAGTCCCGGGTGCTTACCGCCATTTTCATCAGGTCCTGCGTCCTGGTATCGGACTTGCCCCGCGCCAGCGCTTTTTTTAGGTCGGCTATGGCGGCAGGATAGTCGCAGCGGCTGAGATCTTTTTCAGCGGCTGCTACAAGCCAGGCGGCGCTTCGCTCTCTTAGATGCCAACGGCGTCCCATGATGTTTTTCCTTACTGGCCCGCGGCGCGGTGTTGCGGGGCCTCTATATAGATATGGTTCCTGATAATCCGCGATGTATTCAGGGACTTTGGTCCCAGGCCGGGCTAGGTCTTTCGGTCCAGGGTGGATCTGATGACTGAATGACTGATTATCCACAGAGTTTTGTTTTTGGGATGTTTGCTAGAATATCCTTTCCGGGCCGGGACTATAGCGGGAGGGGGAGGATATGGGCAATAACGACGCTAGGCGGTGGACGGTGCTCGCGGTCCTGCTGATGGTGCCCATCGGGATCTCAAGGGAGCTTTGGTACGCTCCCGAACTGGGGCTGCATTACGGCGACATTACCTACAACACGCTGTTCCTGCTGGTATTCGCGGCTGTTTCCGTTATGGTGCATTATCTGTATTTGAGCAGGGCGCACGCCCTCTGGAAAGCGGGCGACGGCGAATGGAGCGGCGCGATACTGCGCGGGTATTTGGTGACGCTGGTCCTGATCGCGGCGATAGGCCTGCTGACGCTGCTGCCTTACGGAGGCAGGCTGAACCCGCTGTTGAGTCCCGACCACCGCGCCTACGCCTGGAGCTTGCAGAAGTCGGCTTCTTTGATCTGCATGCTGGCCGTGCTGTTCCCGCTGGGGGTGCTGCAGGCGAAATTCGGTTTTTCGGCCTGGAAGGAGGGGCCCGGCAGGCAAAAGTCTTATATGATACAGCTTTTCATAACCGCGGGCATCGCGCTTCTCGCCGGGTTGATACCTTTTCTTGTTCTGGCCGCGATGTGGCTGGGGATCAGTATGAGCATGCAGGGCTGAAAATAGGGACAGCGCCCTATTGTTTGACTTTGAAAGAGCTGCTGATATATACCACAAGGGGGTTACCATGAAGAAATATATCGCATATTTGTCGGTCCTGGCATTGCTGGCCGGCTGCGGCAACAAGCCGGCGGCGGAGAATGGTACGGTTAAGACGCCCGTGGCGGCGGCCCTGCAGGAGGCCGCGCAGGGCGGCGGCCCGCGCGCGGGCGCGGACGAGCTCTGCTACCAGATACGCTACAGCGACGACCCCGGCAAGATACGGGAGTACCTCGATAAAGGCGCCGACTTGAACGCCAAAGACTCCAAAGGCTTTACCCCGCTGGTAACCGCGCTGCAGTACGGCGCCGGCGGCACCCCCGAGACCCAGGAAAAGATAGTGGACCTCCTGCTGGAGCGCGGCGCCGACGTGAACGCGGACAACGGCGCGGCCCTGTTCGAGGCCATAGGCGGCGGCAGCCTGCCGCTGGTCACCAGGCTGCTGGACCGCGGCGCCAACGCCAACGCCGCCGGCGCCAACGGCCGCACGCCCCTGATGGCCGCGGCCACCGCACAGTCCTATGAGATAACCTCGCTGCTGCTGGACAGGGGCGCCGATCCCAACGCCAAAGCCCAGGACGGCAAGAACGCCTGGGCCATAGCCTTCGATCTCGCCTCCAGCTTCCGCACCGAAAAGACAATGAACACCGAAAAGCTGCTCCGCGGCCGCACCAGCCGCGCCGACATAGAGAATATATTGCGCGGCAACAAATCCCTGAAAGGCTACCTGGACGTGGATAAATGGCTGCAGGACAATCTTTGACGGGCAGAAAATAGGGACAGCGCCCTATTTCTCTTTATGGAAGCCGCCGGGGAGGCCCGCCGGCCCTTGATTATTTCCGGTTTTGTGGTAAACTATAGGTGCCGGGCTTCCCGGCGTATTATGGACAAGATAACCCGCTAACAACCTCGGCAGCAGTACCCCAGCCGGCCCGGCCGGCTTCCAATATAACGCAGTGTCATGACCCGGAGGCGACTCTATGGGTAATAAAGTTCTTATCGAGGCGAGGGACCTGGCTTTTTCATACGACGGCAGGCGGGAGACGGTGTTCTCCGGGGCGTCGTTCCCGGTCTATGCCGGGGACAAGGCGGCGCTCTTGGGCGACAACGGTTCCGGCAAGAGCACGCTGCTGCGGCTCATAGCGGGCGAACTGGAGCCCGTGCGCGGGGAGCTGCGCAACCGCGGGGCGTCGGTCTTCCTGCTCAGACAGGAGGATTCCGCGGACGGCGGGCGCAGCGCGGAGGACCTGCTGGCGGAGCGCGCCGGGGGCTGGGAGGAACTGCCGGCCGTGAACGCGGCCGCGGCGGCGATGGGCTTTTCCCCGGCGGAACTGGCCCGGCCCGTGGAGACCTTCTCCGGCGGGGAGCGCAAGCTGCTGGCCCTGGCGGCCGGCTTCCTGCGCCGCCCGGACCTGTATTTAATGGACGAGCCCACCAACTACCTGGACGGCGCCGCAATGCGGCGGCTGGCCGCGGCCGTGCGCGCCTACAGGGGCGCCTGCGTGGTGGTCTCGCACGACAGGGCCTTCCTGGACGCCTGCGTGTCCAAGGTGCTGGAGCTCAAGCGCACCAGGTTCGCCGTTTACAGCGGCAACTACAGTTCTTACGCGCGGCAGAAGGAGGAGGAATTCGCGCTGGCCGTGAAAAAGAAGGGAAAGATAGAGGGCGAGATAGCCGATCTCAAAGTGATAGAGCGCAACTACCGTATGTGGGGCGCGGCCAAGGAGAAGGAAAAGATAGGCGCCGCCGACAAGGGGTTCATAGGCGCGCGAGCCGCGCGGCTGCAGAAGAAAGCCGCCCGCGCGGCCGACCGCACCCGCGCTAAGATAGACGAGCTGGAGCGGGAAAAGCCTTTTGTCGAAAAGGTGCGCCACGCCGCGCTGCCCGCGGCCGCGGACGTCTTCCTGGAGGCGCGGGGGCTTTCGGCCAGGGCGGGGAAAAGGGAGCTGTTCGCCGAGCTCTCCTTCCACCTACGGTCCGGCGAGCGGCTGTGCCTGGAGGGCGATAACGGCGCCGGCAAGAGCACGCTGATGCGCATCCTGGCCGGGGAAGAAGCCGCGGCCGGGGAGGTGCGGCGCAGCGGGTCCGCCCGGTTGTTCTATATGCCGCAGTTCCGCGTCCCGGCCGGTCCGCGCGTGAAGGGGGCGGACTTCTTCCCCGGCGCGCAGCTTCAAGCGGGCTGTACAATGCTGGACCATCTCGGCGCCGACGGGGAACTGATGTTCCTGCCGGTAGATACGCTGAGCGAGGGGCAGCGCCGCAAGGTTGAGCTGGCGCGCTTCCTGGTGAACGGCGCGGACATAGCGCTGCTGGACGAGCCGACCACGCACCAGGACATCCGGAGCGTGCGCGTGCTGGAGGAGGCGCTGGCCGGCTATAAGGGCGTGCTGGTGCTGATCTCCCACGACGCGGCTTTCCGCGCCGCGCTGCCCGGCCGCGCGCTGCGCCTTGGCGGTGGCAGGGTCCGCCGGTGAATAAATGGGGGCGCCGCAAGGCTGCGCCGAAAGTTAGGAAGTTAGGAAACAGCGTCCCCTGCCGTTTGTTTTGGTAGAATAAGTGCATGAAGGACGAAGACCTTTATCCGGGGCTGGACAAAAAAGAGCTGCGCGGCATAAAAAAAGAGGTCGCGGAGAAGTACGACCCCAAGATAGTCGCGGAAGCGAATAAGCGCGTGCGGGCCATGACCAAGGCGCGCTGGGTAGGGGTGAAAGCGGAGGCCGATGAGATCTGCCGCGCCCTGGCGGCCGTGATGGACCTGGACCCGGCCGAGCCCGCCGTGCAGAAGCTGATAGCGCGGCATTACCAGCACCTGGGGAGATTTTATGAGCCGACGCTGGAATTATACCGCGGTTTAGGCGTGATGTACGCCGGCGACCCCCGCTTCCGGTCGCATTACGATAAGTATAAGAAGGGCCTGGCTGTTTTTCTCAGCAAAGGGATATCTATTTTCTGCAGCAAGCAGGCTTTCGGCGAGGGCAGGTTTTAACAGGGAAGCGCAGTGTTCTTGTTTGAGAATTGAGCCGTCCGCTTAAGCCGGGCGGCTTTTGTTTTTACGGGGTTTTCAGTATTTCCAGAGGGGGACCGTGATCTTCCTTCTTGAGCGCAGCTTTTTGGTCCTTCTGAGCAGGGCTTCCACGCGGGCTTTCAGCTCTTCTATATCGAAAGGCTTGGTCAGGTAATCGTCGGCGCCAAGATTAAGGCCGCGCACCTTGTCGCCCGGCTCTATCTTGCAGGTAAGCAGCAGCAGGGGCAGGGAGCGGAGGGCGGGATCGTTGCGCACTTCTTCGCACAGCTCTACGCCGTCGCCGTCCGGAAGCACGCGGTCCAGTATCATCAGGTCCGGCTTGTTCTTTCTCAGGATCAGCCGGGCCTCGCTCAGGGACGCGGCCGTGGACAGTTCGCAGTTGAAAAATGCCTCGAACAGGTCCAGCACGGTCGGATCGTCCTCGACAATGAGTACCCTGTAAGAAGTTTTGCCCATATAAGTCCTCTCAGACCAGTATATATCTTTAAGCCGCGGATTAATAGTGCCCGCTTACATTTAAACGGCCGTTCGCCCGCTGAGCGTGTTTCCCGGGGATTTGGGAAAGATTTGCGGTTTTCCGGGGGATTTAAGGAAAGCGGCGGGGTATACTATCGGTGGAGCGGACCGGGAACTGAGGAGGCCTTTATGAAACTGGTGTGTTTTATTTATGCCGGATTGGTCGCCTGCGCGGCGGCAGCGGCGTCGGCCGGGGTAGACGGGCGGCTGGGCGCGGTGCACAGCTTTACCAGCGGGACCGAGGCCAAGATACAGGCGCAGGTGCTGGACAGGATGCTGGGTCCGGGTAAGGCCTATATTTTCCTGGAGACTGCGGCGCGGTTCAAAGGCGCTATCAGCGAGGAGCTGAAGGACGGCGTCGGGGAGACCCGCCGCGTTCTGTCGAAGGATCCGGCCGGGGAGCCGGCAGAGGGCGCTGACTGGGAGAAAGGCGTTTCGTCGCAGGAGCAGCGCGCCAGCCAGCAGAAGAGGTCAGTGTCGGCGAACGACGCGTTCGAACTTACGGTGAGTTCGATGAGCGTGAGGATCCTGCACGACGCGTCCGTTCCGGCGAAGAAGCTGGAGGCGGTGAAGGCCGCGCTGCTGGCGCTTTATCCGGATAAGTTAAAGGCCGGGGATGTGGTATTCGTCCCGGCCGCGTTCGAGCCCGCGCCCGCCAGGTGAGCTTATACGGAGGCCGGCTGTCATAACCGCCGGGAAGGGTTCCGGCGGTTTTGTTTTGGTAGAATAAAGGAATGAAAGGCGTGGAGATAAAGACCGGCAGGCTGCTGCTGCGGACGGTGCGGGCGGAAGACGCCGCCGCCATTTACGCCTACCGCTCCAGGCCGGAGGTGAGCCGCTACCAGGGCCGGCCTAAAAATTTAGCCGCGGCGCGGCGGCAGACCGCGACAGCGGCCGCTACGAAACCGAATACTCCCAGAACCTGGTACCAGTTCGCCGTCATAGAGGCGCAAAGCGGCGCGCTGATAGGCGATATCGCGGTGCATTTCAAGGGCGGTCGGCAGGCTGAGCTGGGCTATACGCTGGCGCCGGAATACCAGGGGCGCGGCTACGCCTCGGAAGCGGCCCGGGGCGCGCTGGGCTGGCTTTTCGGCCCTATGAAGATCCACCGCGTTACCGCCACGGCCGATCCCCGCAATAAACCTTCCCTGAAAGTTATGCGCCGCCTGGGCCTGCGCAAAGAGGGCCATTTCAAAAAAAGTTTCTGGACCGGCAAAGAATGGGCCGACGACGCGGTCTACGCCCTGCTGAAAGAGGAGTGGAAATGATAGAGGGCGGGCGGGTGCTGCAGTGCGAGGTGCGGCGGGAACACGCCGGGCTGACGGTCGCGGCTTTCCTTAGCGCCCGGTTCCCGTACCATACGCCGGAGGAATGGGCCGGGTTCGCCGGGGAGGGGGTGGTGCTGGTCAACTCGCGGCGCGCCGCACCCGTGCTGGTGCTGGGCGAGAAGGACATCGTCAGGTATTTGCCGGCGGAAAAGCCGGAGCCCCGCGTGGACACCGCGGTCACGGTGCTCTACGAGGACCGGGATATAATCGCGGTCAATAAAACCGGCAATCTGCCCGCGCACCCGGCCGGCAAGTATTTCAGGAACACTTTATGGGCCGTGCTGCAGAACGACCTTGGCGTGGCCTCTCCCAGCATAATCAACCGGCTGGACCGGGAGACCTCGGGCGTGACGCTGGTGGCTAAGAACCCGGGCGCCGCCGCGGCCTGCAGGCGCCAGTTCAACAGCCGCAGCGTAACTAAAAAATACACGGTTTTCACGGAAGGCGCGCTTGCCGGGCCGGTCCGCGCCCGGGGCTATCTCTCGCGCTGCGCCGGCTCCGCCGTCCGCATAAAACAGCGGTTCGAACCGGCGGGAACGGAGGGGCCAGAACCCGGCCGCGAAGCCGCCTGGGCCGACACGGAGTTCAGGCCGCTGGAGCGGCGCGGCGGCGTCAGCGTAGTGGAAGCCGTTCCGCATACCGGCAGGATGCACCAGATAAGGGCCACTTTATTTTCCCTGGGCTATCCTGTTATCGGGGATAAGATATACGGTCCAGACGAAGAGATCTTCCTGCGTTTCCTGGAGGGACGGGGCACGGCGCAGGACGCCGCCAAGCTGCGCATGGGCCGCCAGGCCCTGCACGCGTCCGAACTCCTGTTCCGCCATCCATCGGACGGCAGGCAGATGGCCGTATCCGCCCCGCTCCCGGCCGACATGCTTGAACTTGCAGACCATAAGGAGAACCTATGAGAACATTCTTAACCGCCTTTGCGCTGTTATTCGCGGTAAACTGCCCCGCGGCCGCGCAGGGGCGCACGGAGGACGTGCGCGTGCGCCCGCCGGAAAGCTGGCCCAAGCGCGAGGTCTACGGCCTGGATATCAAGCTCGGCGGCAGCTATATGCGCGGCAACGTGGAGAACAGGGGGATATCGGGCGGGCTGGATTTTAATACCACCTTCTCGGAGCGCCACCAGTTGTTCGTACAGGCCTCCAAGGATTACGCCGAGTACGGCGACAGCGTGGCGGTGGACAAGGACAAGGGCTCCTTCATGTACGCCTACAAGCTTCGGGAGCGGGTGAACATCTTTTTTACCAGCACCCACGCCCACAACAAGGCGCTTACCCTTAAGTACCGTACCGCCAACGGCGCGGGGGTCTGTTATCACAACTTCTGGCCCGGCGTGCTGGAGCCGGTCCTGGTAAGCTTCGCGGTGACGCCGGAGTACGAGACCTTCAAGGACGGGACGAAGAATTCCCGGGTGCGTGGAGACCTCAGGTTCAACTTCAAATACGAGGCGACGAAGCATTTGTCGGTAGGGGCCGACCTGATCTATATGCCCGGGTTCTCGGACCTTTCGGACTACAGGATGTTCGGCGAGGCGTATTTCCAGTTCAAGATAACCGACAGGAACCTGGATTTCAGGGTAAACCTTACGGACGAATACGAATCCAAACCCCGGCCCGGGGTCAAATGCAACGACTTCATAGCCGGCTACGCTTTAGTGCTGAAGCTGGGCAGGTAGGCGGGGTAACGCGGCGCGGGCGTTAAAGGACATATTATGGGCAGGAAGAAGGCGGTCATTTCCGTTCTGGCGGCCCTGTTTGTGCTTGCGGGGTTCGTGTACCTGCGGTATACGGCGGAGAATAAATACGCCGTCGCCCGGTCCGTGGTGGCCAGGGCGGACCTGCCGGCCTTTACCGTCCTGCGGGAAGAACTGGTGGAATTAAAACAGCTGCCCCGGGAAGAGGTGCAGCCGGACGCGTACGGTGCGCGGGACATAGCGGAGCTGAAGCTGTTGAACGGGCTTATCACCGTCGTGGACATTCCCAAAGGCGGCCAGGTCAGGCAGTCGGCCTTCCTTAATAAGAATGACGAAAGGGCCCGTGCCGGCGCCTACCGCGAACCTGCAAAACGGTTTTACCTGGCGGGCCTGAAATATTTTCACGAGGGCGACCTGTCAAAGGCCTATATGGAATGGAAGACGGCCAGGATAATGGATCCTTCCAGCCCGGACGCCGCGGCCGCCATCGGGCGGCTGGAACGGAGCATGCCGAGCACCCTGAAGGACGTGACCGACCGCGAAGCCCTGCCGGACTATGCGGCCGGCGGGGCGGCGCCGTACCGGCTCCTGGCCGTGATCTCCGCGCGGGACCTGCCGGCGTATACCGTTCTCAAAGAAGGCATGCTGAAAGCCGGGCTGCTCCCGGCGGCGGACCTGCGGCCCGACACCTTCGTGGTCAGGGACGAGCGGGATATCGGCGTGATCTATAACTTCATTACCGTCAAAGACATCCCCGAGGGCGCGCCGGTGACCGGCGCCGCCATGCTGGGCCGGGCCGCCCTCAAAGCCGACCCGGCCGCCTACCGCGAACCCGCGCGCCGGCGGTACCTTGAAGGCCAGGAATTTTTCAACCAGGGCGACTACGGGGCCGCGCTGGAAAAATGGTGGGTGGCCAAGACGCTGGACCCGTCCAGCGCCGAGGCGGCGGCGGCCTATAAGAGGGCGGAGAAGATGGCCGCCGGTAAGCGGGGAAAATAACGCGCGCGGAGGAAACCATGAAGCGTAAGCTTTTGTTCCTGGTGTTCACGGACGACGCCTGCAGGCAGAACCACGCGTTCATGTACGCGCTGGAATGCGCCGGCAAGGGGCATAAGGTCAGTATCCTGCTGGAAGGCCCGGCCACGGCCTGCGTGAACCGGCTGAAGGACGGGGGGAAGTTCGGCGAACTTTTCAGGCGGGCCAACCGCGCCGGGCTGATAGCAGGCGCATGCAAAACGGCGTCGGGCGGCTGCTCCACCGGCAAGAAAGAGCGCCAGGCGGCCGCGGCCCTTGAAAAAGAGGGCGTAGGGCTTATTTCCGACCTTGGCGGGCACGCCGGCATAGAGCGGTTCATCGCCGCGGGCTGCCAGGCAATAGTTTTTTAAGAGGGCTTTCCCGGCCGCGAAACGGGCCCGAAAGCGCCTATGAAAAAGGGGCAATTTTTTTATTGTAAGCCCGGTATATGTTTTTGTAATATCTAATCAGATAGGGCTGCCGGGGTTTCGGGGACATTGGCAGTTTTGTCGAATTTTCTTCAAAACCGAAATAAAAGGAAATAATCCATGAAAACCTACGAAACTCAGAAGCTTCGGAACGTTGTCTTTTTGGGCCACAGCGGTTCGGGCAAGACCACCCTCATCGAAACTCTCCTTTTCAACACCGGCGTGATAAACAGGATGGGCAACACCGCCGACGGCACGACGGTTTCCGACTACCAGCCCGAAGAAGTGAAGCGCAAGATCTCCATCTACACCAGCCTCGTTTCGATGGAAGCGAACGAGCACAAGTTCAATTTCCTCGACACCCCCGGCTACACCGATTTCATAGGCGAGACCATCGCCGGCCTGCGGGCGGCCGAGATAGCGGTGTTCACGGCCGACGGCGTGGACGGCCTGGGCGTGGGCTCCGACCAGCTATGGAAGCGCCTGAAGGACAATAAACTGTCCGCGATGGTGGTGATAAACAAGCTGGACAAGGAAAGGGCTGATTTCTCCAACTCGCTGAACCTGCTGCGCGAGAAGTTCGGCACCAGCCTGGCCCCGGTGCAGGCGCCCATCGGTTCGCAGGCGCAGTTCAGCGGCATAGTGGACCTGATAAAGATGAAGGCCTATTCGTTCGAGGGCGGCAAGGCGAAAGAGATACCCGTGCCGGCCGACGCCGACGTGACCCGCTACCGCGAGATGTTCATGGAATCGCTGGCGGAGACCGACGAGGCCCTGCTCGCCAAGTACCTGGACGGCCAGGCGATTACGCCGGAAGAGATGGCCAAGGCGCTTAAGAACGGCATAGCCTCCGGGAAGTTCATCCCCGTGCTGTGCAGCTCGGTGGCGAAGAATATCGGCGTTTCCCCGGTGCTGGGCATGCTGGCCGACTATTTCCCGTCCCCCGAGGGCCGCGTCTGCGAGGCCGAGGACGACCGTGGGGGCAAGATAGAGGTGAAATGCGACCAGAACGGGGCTTTCTCCGGCTTCGTGTTCAAGGCCAGCATGGAATCGCACGTGGGCGAGCTGTGCTTCCTGAAGATATACTCCGGCAAGCTGGCCGTTTCCTCCGGCGTCTATAATTCCACCAAGCGGCATAACGAGCGCGTGGGCCAGATAGCCGTGATGCAGGGCAAGACCCGGAGCGAGGTGCCGACCGCCTTCGCCGGCGACGTGGTGGTGCTGCAGAAGCTGAAGTCCACCGAGTCCGGCGACACGCTCTGCGACCAGGCCAAAGAGGTCGTGTTCCCCAAGATCGTTTTCCCGGAGCCGGTCCACCACCTGGCCATCAAGGCCAAGTCCAAGGACGAGCAGGAAAAGATCAGCTTCGCCTTCAACAGCTTCAAGCGCGAAGACCCCACTTTCAAGGCCGTCTACAACAACGAGACCAAGGAAATGATCATCTCCGGCATCGGCGACGTGCACCTGGACGTGCTGCTGGACAAGTTCCACCGGCAGCACAACGTGGGCGTGGACGTTTCCGCGCCGCGCATTCCTTATAAAGAGACCATCAGGGCCAAGTCGCGCGCGCAGGGCAAGTACAAGAAGCAGACCGGCGGCCGCGGCCAGTACGGCGACTGCTGGCTGTCGCTGGAGCCGATGCATGAAGGCAAGGGCTTCGAGTTCGTGAACGACGTGGTGGGCGGCGCGATACCCAGGAACTTCATCCCGGCGGTGGAAAAGGGCATCATAGGCGCGATGGAAGAGGGCGTGGTGGCCGGCTACACGGTGGTGGACCTGAAGGCGACCGTGGACGACGGCTCCTATCACGAGGTGGACTCCTCTGAAATGGCGTTCAATATAGCCGGCTCTATGGCTTTTAAGAAGGCTTTCGCGGAAGCGCGGCCCACTATCATGGAGCCGATAACGATACTGGAAGTGCACGTGCCGAAGGCCTACGTTGGCGACGTGATGGGCGATATCAACAAGCGGCGCGGCCGGATACTGAGCATGGAGGAGGATACTATAACGGCGCAGGTGCCGCTGTCCGAGATCTCCCGCTATTGCATAGACCTGCGCTCCATCACGCGCGGCTACGGGTATTTCTCCAACAAGTTCTCGCATTATGAGGAAGCGCCCCGCGAGGTGCAGCAGGAGCTGATGAACAAGTACGCGGAAGAGAAAGCCAAAGGCGAACTCAGCGTAAAATAAGCCTTAGCTTCTATTCCTTATACCCGGGCGGCCCCAAAAGCCGCCCGGGTTTGTTTTGGGCGGGTTCGCTGGAACTGCTAGCGGGGGGAACTGCGGTTGACGGCGGTCAAGGCGGGGCGAAAAATAAGTTTTGACACCTTCCGGGGATTTTGGTAGAATTAATCCTGTTGTAACCATCGCAGTGTCTTTGAAAGGTTGTTTTTATTATATAGGGCGTCGCGTTCTTCGGAATACGGGCGTCCGGTCCTATAGGCGGAGCGGCCTAAATTCCCTCCGACTGCGGACTTTATAGCGTAAAAACAGAATAAACAGCAGTAAGAGCGACACCGGATGCCGAAAGGCGCCCGGACAGTCTTTTTTGCCGTTTTCCAGGAGCGAACCTTATGACAGAAGAAAACAAGAACGCGAACGAGCAGCCCAAGGCCGAGCAGCAGGCCCCGCAGACCGAACCCGCGGCGAAGGCCGAACCGGCGGAAATGCCGAAGACGTTCAAATTTATCATCGGCGAAAAGATCGGCATGACGCAGATGTTCGACGAGAAAGGCGACGTCTACGGCGTCACCGTCGTGAAAGCCGGTCCCTGCCGCGTGGTGCGCGTGCGCACCCCGGAAAAGGACGGCTACAAGGCCGTGTGCCTCGGCTTCGGCCACAACAAGGAATCGCACACCGATAACGCCGCCAAAGGCATCTTCGCCAAGCTCGGCATGAAGCCCATAAAGCACATGCGGGAATTCCGCGTTAAGGACGTCGCGGGCGTGGAGCCCGGCCAGACCGCCAGCGTGTCCGCCAGGTTCGCCGCCGGCGAATACGTGGACCTGCAGGGCGTTTCCAAGGGCAAGGGCTGGGCGGGCGGCATGAAGCGGCACAATTTCGCGGGTCAGCCCGGCGGCCACGGCGCGTCGGACAGGGAAAGGGCGCCGGGTTCGCTCGCTTCCAGGCGGTCCCTGGGCCGCGTTATGCCCGGTCAGCGGATGGCCGGCCACATGGGCGTGGACACCGTGACCATGCAGAAGATCAAGATCGTGAAGATCATAGCCGAAGAGAACCTGCTGCTGGTTAACGGCAGCGTGCCGGGCCCGAAAGGCTGCCTCGTTTACGTGACCACCACCGTGAAGGCGCTGCCCAAGCCGGTAGTCCTGGTCCCGAAGAAGGGCGGCAAAGCGGCCAAAGCGGCCCCCAAGGCCGCCGCGCCCGCTAAGAAATAAAGGACTTACTAATAAGGATATTATTTATGGAAACAAAACTTCTTAACCTGAGCGGCAAGGAAGTGGGCAAGTACGACCTGCCCGAGTTCCTTTTCTCCAGGAAGCCCGATGTCGCCTTCCTGCACGAGGCCGTGAAGTACTATATGGCCAACAAGCGGCGCGGCTGCGCTTCCACCAAGACCCGCGGCGAAGTTTCCGGCGGCGGGCACAAGCCCTGGAAGCAGAAAGGCACCGGCCGGGCCCGCTCGGGCAGCAACAGGTCCCCCGTGTGGCGCAAGGGCGGCATCGTGTTCGGGCCGCGCCCCCACTCCCATAAGGAATCTATGCCCGAGACCAAGCGCCGCAGCGCGCTGCTGGAGGCCATCGCGGCCAAGTACGCCGGCGGCGCGGTGATGGTCATAGAGAACCTGGACGTGAAAGAAGCCAAGACCAAGAATCTCAAAGAGATGTACGCCGCCCTCGGCCTGGCCGGGAAAAAGGCGCTCTTCATAATGGACAAGCCCGCGAAGGGCTTCATACAGGCCTCCCGGAACATCCCCGGCGCCGGCTGGAGCCTGGCCGCCAACCTGAACGCGTATGAAGTGCTTCACCACGATTTCCTGATATTCACCGTGGCCGGCGTCGGCTCGATGGTGGATTACCTGAAGGAGGCCAAATGAACAGGTCTATCTCCGAAGTGCTGCTGAAGCCGGTTTTGAGCGAAAAGAGCGTCGTCATAAAGGACACGCAGAACCGCTACACTTTCAAGGTGAACCCCCTGGCCAACAAGGTGGACATAAAAAAGGCCGTGGAAACCCTTTTCAAGGTGAAAGTGGAGCGGGTCAGGACCATGAATTTCATGGGCAAGATGCACAAAGTAGGCCGCTACGAAGGCCGCCGCTCGGAATGGAAAAAAGCCATCGTGACCGTTAAGGCCGGGCAGAAGATAGACCTGACCGACCTGCCCAAATAAGGACAGATCCCTTAAAGAGAGGACGAATATGCCCATAAAATCATTTAGACCCTATACCCCGTCCAGGCGGACGATGCAGATGAGCGACTTCTCCGACATCACCAAGTCGACGCCGGAGAAGAGCCTGACCACCGGCATGCGCAAGCACGGCGGCCGCAACAACACCGGCATGGTGATGGTGCGCCACCACGGCGGCGGGCACAGGCGCAGCTACCGCATGGTGGATTTCAAGCGCGAGAAGTTCGGCGTGCCGGCCCGCGTGGCCGCCATAGAGTACGATCCGAACCGGAACGCGCGCATAGCGCTGCTGTTCTACGCGGACGGCGAAAAGCGCTATATACCGGCCCCGCTGGGCCTGGGCGTAGGCGCCACCGTGATGAGCGGCCCTAAGGCCGAGATCAGGCTCGGCAACGCGCTGCCCCTGATAAACATCCCTGAAGGCACTTTCGTGCACGCCATAGAGATGATCCCCGGCCGCGGCGCGCAGTTCGTGCGGTCCGCCGGTACGCAGGCGCAGCTGATGGCCAAAGAGGGCGACTATGTCACCCTTAAAATGCCGTCGGGCGAGCTCCGCAAGGTTTTGAAGAACTGCCTGGCCACCATAGGCCAGGTGGGCAACATAGAGCATAACACCATCACCCTGGGCAAGGCCGGCCGCCAGCGCCACATCGGCGTGAAGCCGACCGTCCGCGGCGCCGCCATGAACGCGGTCGACCACCCCCTCGGCGGCGGCAGGGGCCACTCCAAGGGCAACAACGTGCCCCGCTCCCCGTGGAACCAGCCTTCCCGCGGCTTCAAGACCAGGGCCAAGCGGAAGATCTGGGGCTGGATGATAGTGCAGGACAGGCGCAAATCGAAGTCAGCGTAACGGAGGGTTTTTAAATGAGCAGATCGTCTAAAAAAGGTCCTTTTGTGAACCAGAAGCTGCTGGAAAAGGTCCAGAAAATGAACCAGAGCGGCGACAAGAAGGATATCAAAACCTGGGCGCGGGCCTGCACCATCATCCCCGAGTTCGTGGGGCACAGGTTCCTGGTGCACAACGGCAGGAAGTTCCTGCAGGTCTACGTCACCGAGCAGATGATAGGCCACAAGCTCGGCGAATTCTCTTTCACCCGGCTCTTCAAGGGCCACGGCGCGTCGCATACCAAGGAAGCCACAGAGCTGACCTAACGGCTCCGGCAGAGAGGAAAATTATGGAAGCTAAATGTAATTTAAAATACCAGAGATACGGCCGCAGGAAGGTGGCGCGGCTCCTGGACGCGATCAGGGGCAAGTCCCTTTTCGAGGCCCAGTACATACTGGCCAGCATACCGGCGATATCGACGACGCTGGTGCAGAAGGCGATCAAATCCGCCGGCGCCAACCTGTCGGTAAAGCTGGGCAAAAAGCTGGACCTGAAATCCGTCTGGGTGAAGGCCGCTTTCGCCGACCAGGGCCCCATGAAGTTCCTGCGCAGGGTGCAGCCGGGACCCCAGGGCAGGGCCATGCCGTTCAAAAGAAAGATGTGCCATGTCACGGTGATGGTCAGCGATACAAGGAAATAAGGAGCGTTATGGGACAAAAAATTCATCCTAGAGGCCTCAGGCTCGGCTACATCCAGGACTGGCAGTCCAAATGGTTCTCCCTCAAGAAGATGCCGGAGCTTATCGGCGAGGATTTCGAGATCAGGAACATGATCCGCCAGCGCTTCCAGATGGCGTCCGTGAGCTGGGTCGACATCGAGAGGGCCGGTTCCTTCATCAAGCTGACCATCCACACGGCCAGGCCCGGCGTGGTCATAGGCCGGCGCGGCACGGACATAGAGACCCTCAAGAAGGACGTGGAAACCCTGACGGGCCGCAAGATCTATATCAACGTCTCGGAGATAAAGATCCCCGAGATGGACCCCCGGCTGGTGGGGCAGGCGATCTCCCAGCAGCTGGAAAAGCGCATAGGCCATAAAAAGGCCATCAAGCGGGCGATGGAGCGCACCATGGCCTCCGGCGCGCAGGGCATAAAGGTGATGGTCTCCGGGCGCCTCGGCGGCGCGGAAATAGCCCGCCGCGAATGGTTCCGCAAGGGCCGCGTGCCGCTGCAGACGAT
>CAZJUL010000015.1:0-18794 GCA_964549095.1 uncultured Elusimicrobiaceae bacterium | reverse complement strand
GCCTGCGTCATGAAATTAGTCACCGCGCGCCCGTCCTCCAGGCGCATATTGGGGCCGTAGGTGTTGAAGATCCGCAGCAGGCGCACCTGCATCCCGTGGTAGCGGTGGTAGGCCATGGTCATGGCCTCGGCGAAGCGCTTGGCCTCGTCGTACACGCCGCGGGGCCCTATGGGGTTCACATTGCCCCAGTATTTTTCGTGCTGCGGGTTTATCAGCGGGTCGCCGTAGACCTCGGAGGTGGAGGCTATCATGAAGATGGCTTTCTTTTCCTTGGCCAGGCCCAGCGCCTTGTGCGTGCCCAGCGCCCCGACTTTCAGCGTCGGGATCGGGTATTTCAGGTAATCTATCGGCGAGGCCGGGCTGGCGAAATGCAGCACCGCGTCCAGCTTGCCCGGCACGTGCAGGTAGTTGGTGACGTCGTACTTGGTGAAGCTGAACTTTTCGTTCTTGAAAAGGTCGTTGATATTCTCTACGTTCCCGGTGATGAAGTTGTCTATGCCCACCACCGAGTGGCCCTTGCCCAGCAGGTACCGTGAAAGATGGCTGCCCAGGAAGCCCGCCGCTCCGGTAACCAAGATTCTCATAATTGTCTCCTAAAGTTCAGTTGCAGCGGAGCGGGCGTTGGGAACCGGCGAGACACGGTGAGGACCGGCGTTTCGAGCGAAGCATAATTATGCTTCGCGTCCGGTCCGCAAGGCCGGAGGCGTCCGCCACAGCGAGCGGACGCCGAGGCGGGGTCGCGGAAAACCGCTATGCGGTTTATCCGTGACTGCCGAGCCGTGCCCGAAGAGCCAAACCGCCGACAGGTCCCGCGAACTACTGCCGGCCCACCGACTTATACGTGAAACCCAGCTCCCGCATCCTGGCCGGGTTGTAAAGGTTGCGCCCGTCCAGCACGATAGGGTGCTTCGCCAGTTCCTGCACCTTGTGCAGGTCCAGCTTGGCGAACTCCGCCCATTCGGTCACCACGCAGACGCAGTCGGCCCCAGCCACGCAGTCGTAAGCGTCCTTAGCGAAATGGATGCCTTTTATGACCTTTTTTGCGTTGTCCATCGAGACGGGGTCGTAAGCCCGCACCTTCGCGCCGCGCTTCAGCAGCTCGGCTATGATGTCAATGCTGGGCGCGAACCGCATGTCGTCCGTGCAGGGCTTGAACGCCAGGCCCAGCAGGGCGACGGTCTTGCCCTCCAGGTTCCAGAGCTCTTCTTCGAGCTTGCGGACCAGCCACATCTTCTGGCCCTCGTTGATGTCCTTGACGGTCTTCAGCAGCTCGAAATTATAGCCCTTCCGGTGGCTCAGCCAGTAGAAGGCCTCGAGGTCCTTCGGGAAGCAGAAGCCGCCGAAGCCGATGCCGGCCTTCAGGAAGCTCATGCCGATGCGCTTGTCCATGCCCATGCCCTTGGCCACGGCCTCGATATCGGCGCCGGTCTTTTCGCAGACATTGGCTACGGCGTTGATGAAGGAGATCTTGGTGGAAAGGAAGGAGTTGGAGGCGTGCTTGATGAGTTCGGCGCTCTTCACGTCGGTCACCAGTATCGCTTTCTTCATCGGGTGGTAGACTTTCCGGAGTAGCGCCTCGGCCTGCTTGGAGGGGCAGCCCAGCACCACGCGGTCGGGCTTCAGGAAATCCCAGACCGCCGTGCCTTCGCGCAGGAATTCGGGGTTGGAGGCCACGTCGAACGGGATGTGTTTTTTATTGTGGCGCACCACGGTCTTGTTGATCCATTCGCAGGTCTCCACCGGCACGGTGGATTTTTCCACGATGACCGTGTAATCGCTCATGTTGAGGGCGATCTCTTCGGCTACTTTCTCGATGGCCGAGAGGTCGGCGGAGCCGTCGTCGCGCGGCGGCGTGCCGACCGCGATGAAGATGGCCTGGGCCCTGTGGCCGCCGTGGTGCATTCCGCCCTTGATGGAGCCGGTGAAGAACAGCCTTTTGGCTTTGACGTTCTTTTTGACCACCCGTTCCAGGTCCTCTTCGTATATGGGCATAATGCCCTTTTCAAGCAGGGCTATCTTTTTGGGGTCGGAGTCCACGCAGACCACGCGGTGGCCCATCTCGGCCAGGCAGGCGCCGCTCACCAGGCCCACGTAGCCGGCGCCTATTATGCAGAGGTCGATCTTGTTGCTTTCTTTTTTCATTGGTTAACCCCGTTGGTTTAAGGTTTTTTCTGTTCCGCGGCGGGCGCATCTTTGCCCGCGCCGGGTTCACAGACTACTTCCGAGCCCGCCTCGGGCTCTATCTCGTGCGCCTTGGCCAGCTCGCAGGAACGCTTCTTTTCGGCCTTACCCATAAAATAGATGGCGATAAAAATTGCGGCCAGGCCAGCCCAATCTTCGCCTTTGGGCGGTTTCTGACCGGCTATCAGCCACCAGACCAGCAGCGTGGCGGCGGTGCCGGCTATCAGCGAGGTCAGGCGGTTCACGAGCCCCGCGAAGGTGGCCGTGCGGCCCTTGAACATGAACAGGAAGACGGAGAAGAAAGCCGCGAAGCCGAAAGGTATGCCCGAGAGTATCCCCTCCTTCCACAGAGCGGGGGCGTTTATCAGCGAATCCTTGAACTGGAAGGCGAAGGTTTTAACGTCGGCCACCGGGTCCGGGTTGACGGCGTAGAAGTAAATGAGGCCGGCTACAAGGATGGCCGTAGTGGAGGAGATCTGCTCCACCGCGAAGAAGCCATTTGTATCGTAGATGGCGCCCGGCTTGCGGGTATTCTTATAGTAGTTGAATATGTATATCCGTATGGAATAAGCAGTAAGATAAAAGGTAAGGATGGTCATGGCGGCGGCGTTATTAATGAAATCGAAATCGCCGGGCCGGACATAATAGAATTTGATGCTCACCGCGAGCAGCGCGAATGCGACGGCCACGTTCTCTTCCCAATATACGATCTTGTGCAGTATTCCCTGCTTTATCTGTATCGCGTCCACTATGCGGCTTATGATGATGACGCTGGCCCGCATTATTATCATGGCCACCATCACCGAGATGGGCAATACGTACATGAGGGTCGTGGTCGGTATGATGACGGCCGTGCAGACGCCGGACGGGATTATGTAGAGGAATTCCCGGGGCATGTTAATGCCCAGGAACTTTATATAGTCGCTGGACTTGAACCTGTACCAGCCCCAGATGATGACCACCAGGTTGCAGATAAGCATGCCGCCGATGGTGTTATAGACCGTGTAGGTGGTGCCGCCCATGCCCAGCACTTTTTCGAAATACTTGGCCAGGTAGCCGGTTATAACGTAGAGCCCGAAGTAGGAGAAGGAAAGCTGGAGCAGGCGCTCAGTCGTCCCTTCGTGGGTCTTCTGGGTGAATACCGTCGTCAGCGTTTTAAGCATTGTATCCTCTTTTTTCAAGCGGCTGGATATAAAACCTGCATATATATTATAACTTTGGGGTTTTATCTGCAATTCTTCATAGGGGCGGCCGCGGGGGGGAAGCCCAGTTCCAGGGCGGCCGCGTAATGCATGCGGGCGGCGGCGCAGTCGCCCAGCCGGGCCTCGGTTTCGGCCAGGTTGGCGAAGGCGGCGGCCGAAGAAGGGTCTATGGAGGCGGCCAGCCGGAAAGCCCTTTGCGCGTCTTCGGCGCGCTTCAGGGAGTAATAGACCAGGCCCAGGTTGTTCCAGGCCATGGCGTTTTCCGGTTTTACCGAAACGGCCTTCACCAGGAGGGGGAGGGCTTCTTCGTGGCGGCCGTCCTGCCCGTAAAGCGTGCCCAGGTTATAGAGCGCGTCGGCGTGCGCGGGGTTTTTCTCCAGGACTATCAGGTAGCGCCCGGCGGCCGCGTCCCTTTCGCCGGCTTCCAGCAGGGCGTGGCCCATGTTCAGGTTGGCGGTGATGTCTTCCGGGTACTTCGCAAGGGTGTTCAGCCACAGGTCCAGGCTGGAGGTCCAGACCTTCGCCCGTTCCAGCGTGGCCGCTCCCGCGGCCAGCGCCAGCGCGGTCACCAGGGCGCCCGCCGCGGTCCGTGCCGCCCGCGAGTCCGGCAGCGCGGCCCGCGCCGCGCTCACCGCCGCCCAGATGAGCCCGATGGCCGGCAGGTAAAGATAGCGGTCCGCCGCGATTATGCCGCCCACCGGGATCAGCGAGATATAAGGCAGTATGTGCACCGCGAAAAAGGCCAGGCCCCAGGCCGCCGCGGCGTTCGTCAGGCAGGCGGCCCAGAAGGCGCCGGCGAAGAGCAGGGCCGGGATCAGGTAAAGCAGCTGGGCGGCCTTGAAGGCGGCGAGCGTTTCCCCGTACGGATACACCGCCGAAAGCCCGGCCGGGAAAACCGTCTTCGCCAGGTAGAAGGACAGCAGCTCCGGCGCCCGGGCCGTAAGTATGCGGCCTTCCGAGCTCTGGGCGGCTACCGCCAGCCCCGTGAAGAATACAGCCGCCGCGAAGAAAGGCAGCGTCCTTTTAACGGAGTCCGCGCCAAGCCTCTTTCCGGGGGCGGCAGCCTCGGCCAGCAGCAGGGCCAGCGGCAGGGTCACAGCGGCGGCCTTCGCGCCCAGCGCCAGCAGGAACAGGGCGAGCGCCGCGAGGTAGTATTTCCGTCCGCCGGCGTCCAGGTGCCGCAGGTAGGCGATCAGGGCCGCCAGGTAGAAGAAGGCGTAAAGCAGGTTCTTGCGCTCGGCTATCCAGGCCACGGATTCCACGTTCACCGGGTGCAGCGCCCAGATGAGGGCCGCGGCGAAGGCCGGCGCCCGCCGCCCCGACAGGCGGAGCAGCAGCGCGAAGACCAGCGCCGCGTTCAGCAGGTGCAGCAGCAGGTTCGCCGCGTGATGCGCCCCCGCGCGCTCGCCGAACAGGGAATTGGAGACGGCGAAGGAGAGCTCCGTTACGGGGTGGTAATTGGCCAGGCGCAGGCCGGTGAAGAGCGTCTTCAGGTTGGCGCCGGAGAGTTCCTGCACCGCCTTGTTCTTGAAAGTATAGCCGGGGTCGTCCCAGTTGGTGTAGCCGGCCTTGAAGACGGGGGAATAGGCCGCCAAAGCGCCGGCCAGGGCGAGGCACAGCAGCAGGAGGCCTGCTTTCCCTCGTCCTGCGGTCAGGGGCATAGCGTTATTTAGGGGCTCTTTTCTTGGAAAGTTCGGCGGCTTTTTTGATCTTGCCTTCCAGGAAGTCGAATTCGAAAGGCTTGACCACGTAATCCATCGCGCCGAACAGCAGGGCGTCGTTCAGCGTGGCGGCGTCGTTGAGGCCGCTAACGGCTATTATCGGAACGTGGGCGGTGGTCACCCAGGAATGGATCTCGTGCATCAGGCTTATGCCGTCCAGGCCGGGCATCATGATGTCCATCAGTATCACGTCGGGGAGGTCGGCCGGCGAGGCGGACATCAGGAATTCCCTGGCCTTTTTGGGGCTGGAAAAGGTCTTTATGGCGTAGCCGGAATTGCCGAGGCCGGTCTCGTACACGTCGAGTATGGTCTCGTCGTCGTCGACCGCAAGGACCTTGATTTTCACTTCTTCAGCCATGGGATTATTCTACAAAAAAATACGCGGAAAAAGGCAACTTATAGTAAGGGGCGGCTGTTTCTTCTGGTCAGGGGACAGTCCCCTTCTACCGCTCGCTTCGCTCACCGGTAAAGGGGACAGTCCCCGGCTCCTTTTATTCTGTGGGCGGGGTCCAGCTCTTCGCCTTGGTTTTTTTTCTGGCCGGTGCGGTTTTGGCCTTCGGCTTCTCGGAGCCCTGGTATTTTACCGCCGCCTTCTCCGCCTCCAGTATTTGGCACTTGAAGGTGCCGCGGGTCGAGGGCAGGTAGAATTCCCGCCTGAGCCCGTAAAGCTGCCGCGAGTTTATGAAGTCCTGTATGTCCTTCACCTCCGCGTCGGATTCCAGCGGTATCATGCGGTAGGGCTGTTTTATGGCCTTTAAAAGCGCGGGCACCTTCTGTATGTCGTAGGTCTCCACGGTCTTGAGCTCCTGGTCCTTGGAGGCCTTCAGCTGGAACTGCTGCAGCTGGTCGCCTTCCAGCTGCTCGGCGGTCAAAAATCCTTTCAGCGTTTTCTCCACCGGGAGCTTGGCGGCGGCGGACTTCACCTCTCCGAAGGCGTACGAGAAGGCTTCGCCGAACTTGTTCAGCGGGGAGTTTATCACCCTGAGCTCGCCGCTTATGTAGGCCGAGATCCTGAGCACCTCGCCCTTGTAGAACACCATCTTGCTGGAGGAACTGGCCTGGGTGGTGAGGATCTCCGAGTTCTCGATCTCGCGGAAGAAGTCCTTGGTCAGCTGCACGGCTGTCTTGCCGCGCCTGGTCACGACCACGTCCTTGGTGGCGGTCCTGGTGACCACGGCGCCGTCCGCCGCCACTTCCATATAATATTCCTGACCGGTCTTTATGGAGGAGACCGTCATCCAGCTCACCTTGGCCTCGGCGCCCTTGCCGTAAGGCCGCAGCGCGTAAGCCGCCAGCGAGTCGAAAATTATTGCCAGGCAGAGGAGGAGCTTTTTATTCATGGTCTTGTCCGTCGAACAGCGAGTCGAGCGAAAGTTTCTTCCCGTATTTTAAGGCCAGGGCGGCCAGCGCGAGCAGCAGCAGGTTCTGGAACAGCTCGTGCTCCAGGGAACTGCTCTTGGAGGCGCCGAAGCAGCCGCAGGAGGTTACCGGCAGGCCGCGCAGCATGGCCTGCAGCAGCAGGCCTTCGAAGAAAACCAGCATCGCCCCGGTGAGCAGGGCCGACAGCCGCCCGAACAGGCCGGCTATGAGGAAGACGCCCAGGTAGATCTCCAGCCAGGGCACGGTGAGGGCGGACAGCATTGCCAGGCTCTGCGGGACCACCTTGTAGGTCTCTATGGCGAAAGCGAATTCTTCCGCCGGGGCCACCGCTTTCAAAAAGCCGGCGTAGGCGAAGACGGCGCCCAGGACCAGCCTGGCCGCGAACCCGATAATGTCTTTTATCCCGGCTTTCCCTTTCATAGCGCCGCTATTTCCCTTCTTTCAGGAGATTGTCGAACCGCACTGCCATATCCAGCAGCTGGCCGTAGCCGACCGCCCGCTTCCCGTTCACAAAAAAAGTGGGGGTGGAATTCACGCCCCTTATGTCGCCTTCGGCGAGGTCCAGTTCCACCTGCTTCAGCACGGCTTCGTCCGCCGAGCATTTTTCAAAGGCCGGCAGGTCCAGGCCCAGCTTCTTCGCGAATTCGGCGAACTCTTTCGGCGGTTCTTTCGCGGCCGCCCATTTTTCCTGGCTCTCGAACAGCAGGTCGGCGTACTCCGTGAATTTGCCCTGCTTGCCGGCGCAGTCCGCTGAGGCCGCCGCCCCCGTAGACCAGGGGTGGATGGTCGTGAGCGGGTAATGCTTGAAATCCAGGCGTATGGAGCCCTTGTAGGCCGTCAGCAGGTCCTTCACGTGTGTGTTGGCGGTCCTGCAGGCCGGGCAGGCGAAATCGGTGTATTCGTAGATGTGGATCTTGGCGTCCGCCGGGCCGAAGGCCCTGAAGTCCGGCGCGGGGCGCTCCGGCCCTACGCTGAACTGCCTGCAGAGCAGCGTGCCCAGGGTGGACAGGAATACCAGCACGGCGGCAGCAAGCAGTTTACGGAGCGTCTTTCTGACATGCATAGTTTGAAGCTATATTATATAACTTTTACTATTTTGGCGGGGCTTTGCGCCCCTTTGACCAGCAGTATCCTTTTAGGGTTGGCCCCGAGCTCGGCGGCCAGCAGGGCTATGGCGGCGGCGTTGGCCAGGCCCCGTTCGGCCGGCGCTTTTACCCACAGCTCGAAGGCGTCCGGTCCCTTGCGCAGGATCCTGGCGGCCTTTGAGCCCGGGTGGACCTTGAGTTTATAGAACTGTTCCTGCATGGGTCCCTATTTTTGCAGCAGCGACTGCGCGGTCATGTCGGCGGGCTGCGGCAGGCCCAGGATCTCCAGCACCGTCGGCGCTATATCGGAAAGTTTTCCGTGCGGGCGCAGTTTCACGCCGGCCGCGTCCTGGGCTATGAAGATGAATTCCACCAGGTTGACGGTGTGCGCGGTCTTGGGCATGTTTATTTTATAATCCCACATCTCTTCAGCGTTGCCGTGGTCGGAGGTTACGAACACGGTGTAGCCGTGTTTAAGCGCCTGGTCCGCAAGTGCGCCCACGCAGGAATCCACCATCTCCACGGCTTTCACCGCGGCTTCGTAGATGCCCGTGTGGCCCACCATATCGCAGTTGGCGAAGTTAACGACTATGAAATCGTATTGCTCCGAGGCTATTTCGGCCAGGGCGCGCTCGCGCACCTCGGGCGCGTTCATCTCCGGGTGCTCGCCGAAGCCGGACGGGTCCCAGGTCCCCTTTATCTCGGTCTGCGTCTCGCCTTTGTAGGGCTCCAGCAGCTTGCCGTTGAAGAACGAGGTCACGTGCTTGAATTTCTGGGTTTCGGCCAGCCGCAGCTGCTTCAGGCCGGCGTCCGCTATGGTCTCGCCCAGCAGATGGTTCATTCCGCCGCCCTCGTCCATAGGCGGCAGGGCGCTGAACTTGAACGCGTCGTAATAGCGCGTCAGGCCGCAGTAAACGATGTCGGGTTTCTTCGCGCGCTTGCCGGGGTAGGAGTCCTCTACAAAGGCTTTCGTCAGTTCTATGGCGCGGTCCTGCCTGAAGTTGAAGTGGACCACCGAGTCGCCGTCCTGCACGCCTTTGTAATCGCCGATAATTGTGGGCGGGATATATTCGTCCACTATGGGCTGGCCGTTGGGGTTCTTCAGGTCCGCGTAAGCGCCGTTCAGCGCCTCTTCGGCGGTCGCCGCTGCCGCGCCTTCGGCTTTTGTGATGGCGTTATAGGCCCGGTCGTTCAGCGCCCATTTCTCGCCGCGGTCCATGGCGTAGTAGCGGCCCATGATGGTGGCTATTTTAGCTTCGGGCACTTCTTTGATGACTTCTTCCAGCATTTTCAGGAAGCTCAGCGCGCTGCGCGGGGGCGTGTCGCGGCCGTCCGCGAAGAAATGGATGCGGATGTCCTTTATGCCGCGCCTTTTGGCTTCGCGCATGATAGCGTACATGTGGTCCTGGTGGGCGTGCACGCCTTCGTCCTGGACCAGGCCCATCAGGTGCAGGGCGGACCCCTTCTCCGCGGCGTTGCCCAGGGCGTTCTTCAGGGCGGGACATTTGAAGAAGGTGCCGTCTTCTATCATGTCCATTATGCGCTTGAGCTCCTGGACCACTATCCTGCCGGCGCCCATGTTCAGGTGGCCGACTTCGGAAGAGCCCTGGTAGCCTTTTGGGAGTCCGACGGGTTCGCCGGCGGCTTCGATGACCGTGTTGGGGCAGGTCTTCAGCAGGCGGTCCATTACCGGCGTCTTGGCGTTCCGGACGGCGTTGTACTTGTCGGGCGCGGCAATGCCCCACCCGTCGCGTATTATCAGCAGCACTTTGTTCTTGGCCATAGAAGCGTCCTCGGCAGATCTGTTTTAATATAGTCTCACCCGTATATTTTAGGAAATAAAGAGGGGATTGGGTAAGGAAACGGTGAAGGGGGCGCCGGCGAATTGGTATCATAAGGAATGCTCGTGAAACGGGGAGCGGGAGGTCCGGTGTACAGATCTGTTTTTTTACTGGCTGCAGGTGTATTGACGGCGGCTGCGGGGTTAGCGGCCGGGCAGTCCGCCCCGGTGTCCACGGCTCCGGCGGGCGGGGGCATCCTGCTCCCGATGACTACGGGATTTATATCGGGCGGGCAGGAAAAAGGCGCGGGGGAGATGTTCCTGGCGTCATCCGTCCCGACGGGGGGAATTCCGGACAGCAACGCCAGGATACCGTTCAACCACTGCTTCTGCGTAGCGCCCAAGGCGCCGACGCCGACTGACCCGCTGCCGTATTTTATCGGCAATCTCACCGCCGCTGCCCCTCAATGCGGAACAATGAAAATGAAGTTAAAGAACAAGCCTATTCTCGAGCAGCTGGTATTCTGCCAGGAACTGGGCAGGTGCTGGCAAAGCACGGCGTCGTGGGCGGAGAAGCTGTACAGGCTTAAGAATAAAATTTCCGGGGCCCGGGGCGAAGAGAAAAAAACGCTCGCGCAGGAAATAAAAAAGATAGAAAAAGGCGGCTGGGCGTCCATGGACAAATGCGTCTCCGGCGCCATTAAACGCAGGAAGCTGGAGGCGGAAAAGAAAGACCGCTAAAGCCGATGAAAAAAGAAGAATTGCCGGAGACGGAATATTCCGACAGCGTGTTCGAAGGGCTTGAACTGAAGGGCAGGGTTCTGGACTCGCGGAAATTTTACGGCTGCGTCTTCCGGAACTGCGAGCTTACCGGCGCGGCGTTCAGGAACTGCCGGTTCAGCGATTGCCGGTTCGAGACCTGCAACCTGAGCCTGGTGAAGTTCCCCGGCTCTTCTTTCTCTTCGGTGTCCTTTAAAGATTCCAAGCTGGCCGGCATAGACTGGACCAAGGCCGCCTGGCCCAGGATCAAGCTGCCCGCCCCGCTGAACTTCGAGAACTGCGTCCTGAGCGACGCCTGTTTCCAGGGGCTGCCGCTGCGCGAATCGCGCATCGCCGGGTGCTACGCCAAGGGCGCCGATTTCCAGGACGCGGACCTGTCCCGGTCCGACCTGGGGAATACCGACTTCACCGGCGCGCTGTTCGGCGGAACCGATCTTTCCGGCGCCGACCTGTCTTCCGCGCGCAATTACGCCATCAGCGTGGCCGGCAATAAGGTGAAAGGCGCTAAATTCTCCCTGCCGGAGGCCCTGGCCCTTTTATACTGCCTGGATGTTGAAATAATCTGACCGGGCGAAGAAAGCAGGTTTTGTTGTTTGCGTTTTTGAGCCGTCCGCCTAAGGCGGGCGGTTTTGTTTTTCAGGGTCCGCGGTTCAGAAGGGCAGGGGCGTGGCTACGTAGGCGCGAAGCGAAGAGACGATGCGGTAGCCTATTCCCAGCGCGATAGCCAGGTAAAAAAACGTGGGAAGCATTGCCGTTATGGATTTCAGGGTGGCCCGCCAGGTCTGCCGGGAATGTTCCGACAGCCGGTCCAGCGCCTCGCCCATGGTCCCGGAGAGCTCCGCCGTCTCTATGTGCGACAGGTCGTCCGGCGAGAAGACGGCGTAGTTCCGCAGGTGCTCGGCCATGCTGGCGCCTTGGGGCGGCGGCGGGCCTTTCGGGGGAATGTCGGAGGCGTCAGCCGCTATCTCCAGCGCCTTCATGAACGGCACGCCGGCTTTCAGCATGGCGCAGAGAAAATTGCTGAAGCGGACCCTGGAGAGGGCGGAAAGGAGCGGCAAGCTGCGCAGCCGCACCAGCCCGCTGGAACAGACGAAGGCCAGGGCGGCGGCGGGCACGTAGAACCAGAGCAGGAAGCCCAGCACGGCCATCAGGTACGGCTGGACGCCCTGGTTGAAGATCATGGGCCCGTTGAACAGGAATGGCGCCGCGTGCAGCAGGAAGAGCGGGTAGAGCAGCCCCGGGACCATATCCAGCACGAAGGCGCGCTGCTCGTCGAGCGAGTCCGCGATGGAGGCGAAGACGACGTCCATGCGGCCGGTCGCCTCGCCGACGCGCACTATTTCCGTCTGCCAGACGGGGAAACTTTCGGGATAGGCGCGCATAGCCTGCGAGAACGGGGAACCGCCCCGCACCATGCGCCTGAGGCCCTCAACCGTGGGCGCCGGCAGAAAAGAGCTGCGCGAAGCCATTATGTCCAGCGCGCGCAGCGGACCCATCCCCGCCTTGGACGAATCCGACAGGGCGCGGTAGAAATGAATGCGTTTTATGCCGAAGCCTATGTCCATTACCGGTTAATTATACCACCTTACTTTATTATGTTCAGCGCCCGGCCGACCTTGCGGAATTTCTTTATGGCGAATTCCAGGTCCTTCAGCGTGTGGCCGGCGGTAACTATGGCGCGCAGCCTTTCCCTGCCTTTCGGGACTATGGGGTGGCCGGTGGAGAGGGCGAACACACCCTCCTTAAAGAGCCGGTTGGAAAAATTCACCGCTTTAGCCGAGTCGCCTATCATTACCGGCGTGATGGGCGTTACCGACGCCCCGGTGTCGAAACCCGATTTCTTAAGCTCTTCCTTGAAAAAAGCCGTGTTTTCCCAGAGCCGTTCCAGGTGCCGCGGCTCGTGCAGCAGGATGTCCAGCACGGCCAGGCAGGCGGCGGCTATGGCCGGCGGCTGGGAGCTGGAGAACACGAAAGGCCTGGCCACCGAGGCCAGGTAATCCCTGAGGCCCCGCGTGGTGGCCGCGTAGCCGCCCACCGAGGCGAAGGCCTTGGAGAGCGTGCCTATCTGGATCTCCACTTTGCCTTCCAGGCCGAAATGGCTCACCGTGCCGCGGCCCTGGGGGCCTATAACGCCGCTGGCGTGGGCGTCGTCCACCATTACGAAGGCCCCGTACTTGCGCGCTATCGCCACCACCTGGTCCAGGTCCGCTATGTCCCCGTCCATCGAGAACACGCCGTCGGTGACTATCATCTTGCGCCTGGCCTTGCGCGCCTGCGGAGCTTCCAGGATCTCGGACAGGTGTTTCATATCCTTGTGCCGGTAGATCATTTTTGGGGCCTTGGCCAGCCGCGCCCCGTCAATGATGGAGGCGTGGTTCAGTTCGTCGGAGACGAACAGGTCGTCCGGGCTGGACATCAGGGATTGGCAGACCGAGACATTGGTGGTGAAGCCCGACTGGAAGAGCAGGGCGGCTTCGGCGCGCTTGAAATCGGCGAACCTCTCCTCCAGCTCCGTGTGTATGGACATTGTGCCGATTATGTTGCGCACCGCGGCGGAACCCACGCCGTATTTCTTTACGGCGTCTATGGCGGCTTTCTTGACTTTCGGGTTGTTGGCCAGCGCCAGGTAGTTGTTGGAGGAAAGGTTTATTACTTTTTTGCCGTCTATCACGGCCACCGGTTCCTGCGCGGACTCAAGGATGCGCGGCCGGGCCAGCCGGCCTTCTTTTTTAAGCGCCGCGTTCTCCCGCTCCGCGAATTTCATCGTGTTGAAGTTCATGGTGTCAGGCTCCTTTTGGCTGCAGGCCCCGCCGCGGCTCATTGCCGCTGAGCTGCGCCGACGGCATAACCTAATTATAACCTTTGAGCCGCGGCTTAAGCAAAAGCCGGGGGAAAGGCCTTCGGCCGGTGCGCAGACCGGAAAAAAACCCGCGCGGGCCCCCGTAAAAACCGCTTGACAATACCGGCTAATTGCGATAAATTTATTGCATGGCCCACACTCCGGACGAGCAGGTCCTGCTCCTTGAATTATGAAGCTGCGCGCGAAGCCGCTGGTTGCGGGGACGCTTTTCGTGGCCGGCGCGTTCTACCTGTATTACCCCAACCCGTTCTGGCCCACAAGCCGGCTGCTGGGGGCGCTTGAAAGAAAGGATGACCTGCACCGCCTGATAGCGGCGGGAGAATTGGGGAGCAGGGCGCTGACGGACCCGGAGAGGGTTATCCCGGGGCTCATACCGGCGCTGGGTGACCGCTGGGACGAGGTCGGCGGCTCAGTGTCCGCCTCGCTCTGCAGGGCCGGCGCGCCGGCGGTCCCGCATCTGCGGCGGGCGCTGCTGCACGAGAACGCCCGCGTCCGGGAGATGGCGGGCCTGACGCTGGAGTGCCTGAAGGCGAAAGGGCTGAAATAGGGCGGCCGTGAATTTAAGGCGGATCTTGGTTCCAGGAGGCGCTATGGCTGAAAACGAAGTGGTGCTCAAGTCGGGATTGAAATACGTGGATCTGGAGGCGGGCTCCGGCCCGGCCGCCGTCAGCGGTAAGAGCGTGACCGTGCATTACACGGGCACCTTCCCGGGCGGCAAGAAATTCGACAGCTCGCTGGACCGCAACGAGCCGTTCACCTTCCGGCTGGGCGCCGGCCAGGTCATCAAGGGCTGGGACGAGGGCGTGGCCGGCATGAGGATAGGCGGCAAGCGGAAACTTTTCATACCGCCCGAGCTGGGCTACGGGAAGAACGGGGCCGGCAGCGTCATCCCGCCCGGCGCGAAGCTGGAGTTCGAAGTGGAACTGCTGGCCGTGGATTGAGCCCGGCCAAGGAGAACGCGATGCCCAGGGAACTGTCAAAGGAGTTCTTCGCCGCTTACCACGCCGCGCTTTTCGAGGCGCAGGGCGAAGAGGCCGCGAAAAACACCGTCAAGGCCGGAATAGCGCTGGCTGGCCGCTGGCTCAAGTCGCTGGCGGAGCGGCCGGATACGCCGGAGAAATTCAAGGCCGCGCTGGAAAAGGAATTCAAAGAGCGCTTCGGCTTCGCGGACCTGGCGGAAATAACTTTCGAAGCCGACGGCACTGCCCGCCTGCATCTCAAGGGGTGCGATATCTGCCCCGGGAACGAGCTGCTGCGCGCCGCGGGCGCCAAAGGCTGCTGCCCGATCTGCCATATGGTCAAATCGGCCCTGGGCAGGTCGCTCGGCAAAAGGGTGGAGCTTACCGGCAGCCAAAAACCGGGGCCCGTGGGCGAATGCGTCCTGGAATATAAAATATCCCAGCGGTAGCTGCGCCGAAGGGGAGGGGCGGTCCATGATCTACAAATTCACGGTGAAGACCTCCGCTAAGTCCGAGATGGCCGACATAACGGGCGAGGTCGGCGAAATAGTGGCGAAGAGCGGGAAACAAAGCGTCGTCTGCCACGTGTTCGTGCCGCATACAACCTGCGGCCTGGCCATAAACGAGAACGCCGACCCGGACGTGAAGCGCGACATCATCTCAAAGCTGAACGAGACCGTGTCCGATAATTTCCCCTACCGCCACGCGGAGGGCAATTCCCCGGCGCATATCAAGTCCGTGCTGGTGGGGCCGTCGCTCACCGTGTTCGTGGAGGACGGCGCGCTGCAGCTGGGCACCTGGCAGGGGATCTTCCTCTGCGAATACGACGGCCCGCGCAGCCGCGAAGTCTGGGTCAAGCTCAGCGGCTTATAAAAGCCGCGGGGCCGGCGGAGGCGAAACAAATGAAGATAGCGACCACGGTACTGGCGGCGGTCATAATAGGGATGGCGGTCTATTTCCTGGCCAAGGACAACCGGCTTTCCAAATTCATGAACAGCGCCGCCGAAAAAGAATACGTGAAGCCGCCGGAGATAGGCCTGTCCGAGAGTAAATTCGGGCTTAAAGACGGCGGGGAGTCGGAGGCGCCGCCCGCGCCCGACCCGCACGCCGAAGAGTCGGACGATTAGCGCCCCCGGTGAGGGGCGGGGATGAGCGAAGCGCCGCGCGAGCAGCCGGCGCTTCTTTATTTTTTTATTTTCTGGGGGGGATCGGCTGTCCGTCGTAGTCGGTCAGGGCTATTATGACCTTTTTCCACTTCGCCGTCAGTTCCGATTCTTTTACGCTGCCGTCCGGGGCCGCGGCCGCGTAGAGCATAGCGCCGAACAGGCTGTGCTGCAGGAGCTCCGCGAGGGCGGCCGGCTCCATCTTGAAGTGGAACATCCCTTCGCGCTGGCCGGCCAGCAGGTGCGACAGTATCCGCTGCCGCCCGCCGGCGGTCATCTGGTCGAACATCTCCGAGAACTGTTTGCCGCGGCCGGCCATGTAATAGAGCAGTATCAGCACCTGCGCGTCCTGCTTGCGGGTGCGCACGGCCCAGGTCACGTTGCCCACGCAGTATTTCAGCAGACGCTCGCCGGCGTCGTCGGTGAGCTTGAAGAGCTCGTCCACCGTGGCGTGGTTGTGCCTGATGATGGTCCTGACCAGCTCTTCCATCAGCGCGTCCTTGCTGGGGAAGTGGTACATCACGGCCGACTGGCTCAGGCCCAGCTCGTCGCCTATCATCTGGAAGCTGGTCTCCGCGAAGCCGTGCTTGGCCAGCAGCTTTATGGCCGCTGCGGCCATCTTGTGCTTCGTGGAAGAGCCTTTGTGGGTTCCGGACCTTGTCGCCATCCTGTAATTTTAGCTAACTCCGCCCGTTCTGTAAACACTATGGCCCGGCAGCGCCGGCCCGGGCTCTTTTGCGGCGCCTATGTAGTATTGTATGATAGACAAGCGGGCCGGGCGCACGGCAACCATTTGAGAGGTGTTATGGCACAATTGGACAAACTGATCGAAAAGATACAGCCCAACCAGGAGATAATAATGGAATCCGGGAAACCCCCGGTCCTGAAGAGCGATACCGGCGCCGCGCCGATGCTCAACCAGCAGCTTCCCCCGGCCCAGATCATAGGGCTTCTCCAGGAGATAGCCCCCGCCGAGACCAAGGCGGGCGTCACGCTCCAGAAATTTTCCAGCTTCGAATACACCGCCGGCGCCAAAACCGTGGCCGTGGTCTGCGAGCCCAACGGCGGCCAGGTGAAGGCGAAGATCTCGATGGCCGCCGCCGCGGCGCCGGAGGCCTACGCCGCCCCCGCCCCCGCCGCGGAGGCGAATTACGTCCCTCCTGCCGCCGTCGAGCCGGAGATAAACCTGCTGCTCCGCAAGATGTTCAAGGGGGGCGCCTCCGACCTGCACATGACCTCGGGCCACAAGCCCATGATCCGCAAGCACGGCGATATGGAAGATCTCCCCGGCGAGCCCGTCATCTCGCAGGACCGCATGCGCCTGCTGCTGGACGAGATAATTCCGCCGCACAACAACACGCAGTTCCAGGAACTGCACGACACCGACTTCGCCCACGAAATCCCCAAGCTCGCGCGCTTCCGCGTCAACGTTTTTATGGACCGGTTCGGGATGGGGGCGGTCTTCCGCCAGATCCCCATGGACATCGTGACGGCCGAGAAGATGGAGCTTTCCAAGGAGATCCTGGACCTCTGCTTCCTGTCGAAGGGGCTGGTGCTGGTCACCGGCCCGACGGGCTCCGGTAAATCCACCACCCTGTGCGCCCTCGTGGACTATATCAACCGCCACCGCAAGGACCACATCATTACCATCGAGGATCCGATAGAGTTCGTGCACAACAAGAAGAACTGCCTCATCAACCAGCGCGAAGTGCACATACACACCAAGTCGTTCTCGCAGGCCCTGCGCGCCGCGCTCCGCGAAGACCCGGATATCGTGCTGGTCGGCGAAATGCGCGACCTGGAGACCATCGCCATCGCCATAGAGACCGCCGAAACCGGCCACCTGGTCTTTGGGACCCTGCACACCACCACCGCCGCGTCCACGGTGGACCGCATCATAGACCAGTTCCCGTCCGACAGGCAGTCGCAGATCCGGACCATGCTGGCGACCTCGCTGAAGGGCGTCATAGCCCAGACGCTGTGCAAGAAGATAGGCGGCGGGCGCGTGGCGGCCATGGAGGTGCTGTTCGTCAATAATGCCATTTCCAACCTGATACGCGAAGGCAAGATCTACCAGATCCCTTCCATCATGCAGACGGCGAAGAAGCAGGGGATGACCGTGCTTAACGACGTGCTGTTCAAGCTGGTCGTGGACAAGGTGGTAGAGCCCGAAGAGGCCTATATCAAGTGCGTGGATAAGGCGCCGTTCGCCGCCATGCTGAAGGGGAAGGGGATAGAACTCAATATGGCCGAGGTTGAAGAATAAACGGGGCCCCGGGGGCGGGGAAAACGGGAGGCTGCTATGACGGAACGGAAAGCGATACACGCGGACATGAAGATACTGGCCAAGACTTTCGACGTGCTCACGGCTGAGCTTGAGAAGACGCTGCCTTCCCTGACCGTCCTCGTCTGCTTCCCGGGGGAGATGGTCCTTAAAGAAGGGGAAAAAGGGAGCGAGGTCTACGTGGCCCTGGAGGGCAAGCTGGCTGTGCGCCAGTCGCGCCTGTTCATCTTTTCCAAAGAGGTGGCGAAGCTGGGGCCGGGGGACATTTTCGGCGAGATAGGCTTCCTGGTGCCGACCACCCGGTCGGCCTCCATAGTGGCCACGGAATCGGCCGAAGTGGCCCGCATTGGGCTGAACGATTTTAAAGCGCTGCTGGACGCCCACCCGGAGCTGCGGGCCAGGATAGAGGAAATGGCCAGGCGGCGGCTGTATTCGCTGCAGGCGGCAAGCCACAATTAACACTTGGGGATGAACCCTCATCCCTTCATCCGTAGAATTGTACTGCTATGGGATTGCTGAAGACCCGCATTTTAACCGTCGAAGACGACCAGCCCCTGGCCAACCTCATCCTGGAGGTGCTGGTCGGGGGCGAGTACGACCCCGTGCATTTTTCCGACGCCAACGCCGCCCTGGAGTGGCTTAAGAGCCACAAGGCGGACCTGATACTTTCCGACATAGGCCTGCCGGGCCTGTCCGGCATACAGTTCTGCAGGCTGCTGAGGGAGAACCCGGCCACCGCGAGCATACCCATAATCATGCTGACCGCGCAGGGCGAAGAAAAGCGCAAGATAGAGGCCCTGAAGACCGGTGCCGACGACTACGTGGTCAAGCCGTTCTCCACCGGGGAGCTGCTGGCCAGGATAGGCTCGCTGCTGCGCCGGTGCAATCACGACGGGCAGGTGGACAAGGTGCTGGGCGAGGAAGCGCTGACGGTCAACCTGGACACCGGCGTGGTCGAGCTGAAGAAGAAAAAAGTGGACCTCAACCTCAAGGAATACGCGCTGCTGGTGATGTTCCTGAAGCGGAAGGGCCGCATCCTGACCTACGCTTTCATCGCGGACGACGTCTGGGGCGACGATTCCATGGCCACGCGCGACACGATAAAGGTGACCATGCACCGCCTCAGGACGAAGCTGGGCCCCCTCGGCGCCTGCATAGAAGCCGTCCCCGGCCAAGGCTACCGCTGGAAGGAATAGGGGGAATGGTTTTTGGGCGTGAAAATATAAAAGCCGGGGTCCGGAAAAATTCCGGCCCCGGCTTTTTAGCTTCTCCTCCGCTCGTGACCCCGCCCCGGTATTATCTGATCACGGAGAGTTTCAGGGTTTTTTCGGAGCTCCCGGATTTCAGGTGGACCAGGTAAATGCCGCTGGCGACCTGCCTGCCCGACTTGTTCACGCCG
>CAZJUL010000014.1:15940-19197 GCA_964549095.1 uncultured Elusimicrobiaceae bacterium | reverse complement strand
TCCGCCGGGACGGCGCCGCCGTTCTCTTCCATCGCCTTTATGACCCTGGGGTAATCGGCGGGGTCCGTGACCGCCGCGACGTGCTTATAATTCTTGGCCGCCGCGCGCAGCATTGTCGGCCCGCCGATATCGATGTTCTCTATCAGTTCATCGGACCAGGGCGCGGCCTTTTTGGCCGTCTCGGCGAACGGGTAAAGGTTGACGGCCACCAGGTCTATGGGCTCTATGCCGTGCTCCGCCGCGGCGGCAGCGTGCGCGGGATCATCGCGCTTATAAAGTATCCCGCCGTGAACAAGCGGGTGCAGGGTCTTCACCCTGCCGTCCAGCATCTCCGGGAAGCCGGTCAGCGTCTCCAGCGCCCTCACCGGTATTCCGGCTTCAGCGAGGAGTTTATAAGTGCCCGAAGTCGAGACTATCTCCACGCCCATCTTCGAAAGCGCGCGCGCGAACTCCACGGCGCCGGTCTTGTCGGAGACCGAGATCAGCGCCCTGCGCACCTTTGCGCTTTCCCCGCCGGCCGGAGGGAGGACCTTCACCTTGCAGCCCTCCACCCTCAGGAGGTCCTTGCAGAAAAGCCCCACGGCCTTGGGGTAAATAGCGTGTTCCAGCGCCGATACCTTCTTCGCCAGCGACTCCGGTGTATCTGAGGAGGCGACGCCGACCGACGCTTGCAGCAGTATCGGGCCGCAGTCGTAATCGGCCGTTACAAAATGTACGGTGGCCCCGCTCACCTTCGCGCCCGAATCCAGCACGGCCTCGTGCACCTTCATGCCGTACATCCCCTTGCCGCCGAAGGCCGGCAGCAGCGCCGGGTGCACGTTCATTATCCTGTTCTCGAAAGTCTTGAGCAGCTCCGGCCCCAGCTTCAGCATGAAGCCGGCCAGGCAGACCAGGTCCGCCTTGTGTTCCAGGCAGAGCGCCGTAAGTTGTTTATCGTATGCCTCCGTAGTCCCAAATTCTTTAGGGCTCGCGGCGATAGCCGGGATGCCGGCCGCGCGGGCCCGTTCCAGCGCTCCGGCCCCGGGTTTGCTGGAAACCACCAGCGCCACCAGGCCGTCTATGGCCCCGCTTGCCGCCGCGTCCATTATGGCCTGCAGGTTGGTCCCTTCTCCCGACGCGAACACGACGATGTTCTTCATGGCGCCCTCAATATTCCGAAAGTTTCGCGGCGAGGCTTCTCACCGCTTCCATCAGCGTGTAAATGTTTTCCGCGGTCTCCGTTTCAGACCCGAGGGCCATCCCGGTCTCCGGGTCCAGCAGCCGCGCGCGGATGACCAGCTGTTCCTTTTCGCCCTTGGAGACCGAGCCGCACAGCAGCCGGCGCGCGCCTACCGCTTTTCCCAGTTTTATAAGTGTTTCGTCGCGCGAGAGATCTCCGGCGGTCAGGCCGTGCTCCGCCAGGATGAAGACCATATCGGTCCGCTTTATTATTTCCCAGCGGCCCGACCTGAGCAGTTCGGATTCCAGCATATTGGAGACCATTGATCCCCGTCCTCCCTCCAGGTCTTCCGACACGAAGGTTGCCACCGCCAGTTTAGGCTTATCGGCCGGCGCTTGCGCCAGGCCGGGCAGGGAAGCGGTCTCCGCCGCGCCGGCGCGGGATGGCTTTTTTTTCGGCGGGGCTATGTAGAAATAAAGCGCGGTGTTCAGGACCCATTCCACCCCGCCGGATTCGTGGGGCCCGGCTTTAAGCCAGATCACCGTCGGCGCAAGGTCCATGGAAAATGAGATATTCTTCGAAATATAATATTCGGCGCCGAGGAAGGCCGCCGTCTCATAGCCCTTGCCGGTCAGCTCCGGGGTGTCGAAGCTCACCCTGCCGCCTTCCAGGCCCGTAAAGATGTCCAGGCTGCCGGCCCGGGCGAAGCGCCAGTAGAACCTGCCGGCGAAGAGGCTCACGCTTTCATCCGCCGAGCCGATCGCTTCCAGCGCGGTTTTGGAAAACTTGTATTTAACGCCGGCGTAAGGCCAGCCCAGGCCGACGCCTATCTCCGCCCGGCAATATTGCCCGGCCGCGCCGAGGAGGAAAACAAAAAGCAGCAGCCGTTTCATTGTGGACAAGCCCTAATCCCCCGCCTGCATGGATACGCCGCCCGAGTTGGTGCCGAACCACCTTTTTCCGCCCGCGTCTATCGCTATGGAAAGCACTTTATTGTCCGTCAGGCCGCTGTTGGCGGTGGTGTAGGTGGTCCACTCCGCCCCGTCGAACCGGGAGACGCCGCCGTCGGTCCCGAACCACTTGTGGCCCGCGGCGTCGACGGCGATGGCGTTTACGGTGTCGTTCACCAGGCCGCTGTTGGCGGTGGTGTAGACGGTCCAGTTGCCGCCGTCGAATTTAGCCGCGCCGCCGTTGGTCCCGAACCATTTGTTGCCTGAGGCGTCCACCGTTATCGCGCGGACCAGGTTGTTCGGCAGCGGGCTGTTGCCCGTATTGTACGTGGTCCAGGAAGTGCCGGTGGATTTGGATACGCCTCCGGCATTTGTGCCGAACCACTTGTTGCCGGAGGAATCCACGGCTATGGCCAGCACATTGTTGTCCGCCAGCCCGTCCAGGGTGGTGTAGGAGGTGCAGGAGGTCCCGTTAAACCGGAGCACCCCGTGGGTATTCGTGCCGAGCCACTTATCGCCGGCGGGGTCCGCGGCTATGGAGCGGATATAATTGTCGGTCAGCTGGCTGTTGCCGGTGTGGTAGCGGGTCCAGGAGAAGCCGTCGTAGGTTGACAGGCCGCCGCCCCAGGTGCCGAACCACTTGCTGCCGGTGGCGTCCACGGCTATCACCGGCCTGTCGTTGCTCCCCAGCCCGTCGGCCGACGTGTAGTTGGTCCAGGTGATGCCGTCGAACCGCGAGACGCCGTTCTCGTAAGTGCCGAACCACTTGTCGCTGAAGGCGTCCACTACGATGGACCTGACGTAATTGGCGGCTATGCCGCTGTTGGCGGTGGTGTAGTTCTCCCAGAAGAAGACGCCCACGCTGGCGCTGCCCTGCGCGGAGCCGCCGTTGCCGTCGGTGACCGTCACGGTGACGGTATAGGTGCCGGTGGAGCCGGGGGCGGTCCAGGTGGCGGTCGGGCCGGAGCCCGAGACGCTGCCGCTGGCGGCCGACCAGGCGTAGGACAGGGCGTTGCCGTCAAGGTCGGAGGCCGAGCAGGTCAGCGTTGTGTTCGCGCCGATGGAGACCACCGCCGGGCTGGGCACTACGGAATCCACCGTGGGCGGGTTGTTGTCCTGGTAGACGGCGACGCTGGCGTCGCCCTGCA
>CAZJUL010000014.1:0-15923 GCA_964549095.1 uncultured Elusimicrobiaceae bacterium | reverse complement strand
GTCACTGAAACGGTATAGGAGCCTGAAGAGGCCGGCGCGGTCCAGGTCGCCTGTGCGCCCGAGCCCGAGACGCTGCCGCTGGCGGCCGACCAGGAATAGCTGAGCGGGTCGCCGTCCTCGTCGGAAGCGGCGCAGGTTATTACGGTCGCCGCGCCGGTGGAGATAACCGCGGGGCTGGGCGTCAGGGAGTTTATCACGGTAGAGGTATTGCCTTTTGTGACCACTATATTGATAGCCGCCTGCGCGGAGCCGCCGAGTCCGTCCGAGACCTGGACCCCGACGGTGTAGGTGGCGCTGGAGCCGGGGGCCACCCAGGTTACCTGCGGTCCCGTGCCTGAGACCGTGCCGCTGGCGGCGGACCAGGCGTAGGACAGGGCGTCGCCGTCCGGGTCGGAGGCCGAGCAGGTCAGCGTTGCGGCCGTACCTGTGGAGATTATGGCGCTGGACGACAGGAGCGAAGCCACGGCCGGCGGCAGGTTGCCTTTTAGCACGGTGATGTTGATCGAGGCCTGGGTGGTGCCGCCGTTCCCGTCCGAAACCGAGGCCGTAATAGTGTAGGTGCCGGAAGAGGAAGGGGCTATCCAGTTTACAGTATGGCCCGCGCCGGAAACTGTGCCGCTGGCGGCGGACCAGGCATAGGTCAAGGAATTTCCGTCGGGGTCGGAGGCCGAACAGAGGACGGCGGAAACCCCTCCGGTAGAGATCACGGACGGGGAGGGCAGGAGGGAGGCTATCACGGGCGGGCTGTTGGCTTTGACCACGTCGAGGCTAACTGCGTCCTGCGCGGAGCCGCCGCGCCCGTCCGCGACCGTTACCGAGATCGTATACGGGCCGGTCGAAGCTGGCGCTATCCAGCTTACCTGCGGTCCGGAGCCGGACACCGTGCCGCTGGCGGCCGACCAGGCGTAGGTCAGCGCGTCGCCGTCCCGGTCCCCGGCGAAACACGACAGTGCCGTGGCCGTCCCCGTGGAGACGATGGCCTGGCTTACGGTGACGGAGGAAATGACCGGGGCGTGGTTGACCGCGGCTTCCGCCGCGGCTTTTTTATCCTGCAGCAGGCCTATCCGGTTCTTAACGGCGGAGATCCTGCCGAGGTTCAGTTTCGCGAACGAGCTGTCCGGCGGAAAGGCTGAAAGCGCGGCCGCCGCGAAGGCGATCGCGAAACACAGCGTCGTTTTCTTCATCGATCGAGGATGACCCGCCCGCTCCCTTTGACTATGCCGCCGATGACCAGGGATCCTTTCAGGGTTTTAAGCGCCGTCTTCACGGACCCTGGCCGGACCGCCGCTATCATGCCTATGCCCATGTTGAAAGCGTCCCACATTTCCTTTTCCGGTATGGAGCCCGCTGCCTGGACCAGGCGCATGATGCGCGGCGTCTTCCAGGCGCCCGTGTCCACGGCGGCGTCCGCGTTCTTCGGCAGGATCCGCTCCAGGTTGCCCGGTATGCCGGAGCCGGTTATGTGGGCCAGCCCCAGTATGTCGCCCCCCTCTTTCCGGAGGGCGCGGCGCAGTTCCTTTATGTCTTTAACGTAAATCTTCGTGGGGGTCAGCAGTTCCCGGGCGTGCTTTTTCAGCAGGCCTTTTTTTCCCATGGCCGCCCTTATCAGCGAATAGCCGTTGGAATGGAAGCCGCTGGACCGAAGGCCTATCAGGACGTCGCCCGGCCTTATCCGGGAGCCGTCTATCCTGTCTTTTTTGCCGACTATGCCAACGGAAAAGCCCGCCAGGTCGTATTCTCCCGGCTGGTAGAAGCCCGGCATCTCCGCCGTCTCGCCGCCCAGCAGGACGGACTCCGCCTGCCGGCAGCCTTCCAGTATGCCGGCTATGATCTTTTTGGATTTCGCCAGGTCAAGCGCGGCGGTCGCGTAATAATCCAGGAAGATGAGCGGCTTCGCCCCGCAGCAGACCAGGTCGTTGGCGCACATCGCCACCAGGTCTATGCCGATGGTGTCGTGCCGGTCCAGGATGAACGCCAGCTTAAGCTTGGTGCCGACGCCGTCGGTGGAGGCCACCAGGCTGTAGTTCCCGCCGGTCTCGTCCAGCGGGAAGAGCCCGGCGAAGCCGCCGATGGCTTTAGATTTTTTTTCCAGGAATTCGGTGAATCTGTCGGAAAGTTTTACGTCAACGCCGCTCTTTTTATAGGTGGTCATTACATATAAAATTATACAATCTACTGGAGCAGTTACAAAATGATTTGTGCGCCGCTTCAACGGAGGTTCTATGGGCCTGGTGCTGATGGAAATGAAGGACGATATAGGCGTCCTCACTTTGAACAATCCGGATAAAAGGAACGCGCTGACTTTCGCGATGTGCGCGGAGCTGTGCGAGTGGCTGGAGGAGCTGAAGCGGAAGCGCGTACCGGTGGTGGTGCTCCGCGCGCCGAAAGGGTCGAAGACCTGGTCCGCCGGCCACGATGTGAGCCAGCTGCCGAAGGTCACGCACGAGCCGTTCGCCTACGACAGTCCGATGGAGAAGGCGCTGCGCGCCATACAGGAATTCCCTGGCCCGGTGATAGCCATGGTGCAGGGCGGGGTCTGGGGCGGATCGTCCGACCTGGTAGTCACCTGTGACCTCATTATAGGCGACGAGACGGCCTCCTTCGCCATCACGCCCGTCAAGATAGGGCTGCCCTACAACGCCTCCGGCATCCTGCACTTCATCAACCGCGTGGGCCTTAACATCGCCAAGGAGATGTTCTTCACGGCGGCGCCTATGGGCGCCGCGCGCGCCCACCAGTGCGGCATCCTGAACCATCTTGTCCCGGCGGCCGAGCTGGAGGAGTTCACTTTCTCCATGGCGAAATCCATCGCCTCCAATTCGCACCTGGCCGTGGCGGTCATCAAGGAGCAGTTCCGCCTGCTGGCCGAAGCCCATCCTATCACCCCCGACGCCTTCGAGCGCATCCAGGCTCTCCGGCGCAAGGTTTATAACAGCCACGACTACGAAGAGGGAATAAATTCCTTCCTTGAAAAAAGAAAGCCGAAGTTCACGGGCGAATGAGCGGGCTAAATTGGGGACACAATACCAATTACCCGCTTGGCCTATGAAATAGGTATTGTGTCCCCGAATTAGAACTTGTGCCAGAGCATCTGCGTGGTGACGTCGTGGTGGAACAGCACCTCCGAACTCTTCACTATGGAGCCCAGCTCCTTCGGGCTGCGGTCCGCGGCCGCCTGCTTGTGGGCCGCGTATTTCTCGTGCGGCGCGTCGCCCATTATCTTCTTGACGAACTCGCTGGCGCGGAACAGCCGCAGCGCGTCGTAGATGTTCCCGGGCAGGTAGCGCATCCGGTCGCGCTTGCCCTCGTCTTTCAGCAGCGGGCTGCCTTCCACCGCCGTGCGCAGCAGCGCGTACAGCGCCAGGTAGGGGTTCGCGTCCGGCCCCACCGAGCGGATCTCTATGCGCGCCGAATTCTCGTTCCCGGCAGGGATGCGTATCATCGCGCCCCGGTCTACCGACGAGACCTTTATCTGGTTTGGCGCCTCGAAATGCGGGTCCAGCCGGCGGTAGGCGTTCACGCTGGAATTCAGGATCAGCGACAGCTCCTGCGCGTGGTTCAGCAGGCGCGAGATGACGTCCCACGCCGTCTTCGACAGCCCGTCCTCCCCTTTGCCGTCGTAAAAAATATTCTTCCCCCCCTTGAAGAAGGACAGGTTCAGGTGCATGCCGCTGCCGTTAACGCCCGAGACCGGCTTGGGCAGGAAGGTTGCCGTCATCCCCATATTGGCGGCCACCTGCCGGCAGACCAGCTTGTAGAGCTGTATCAGGTCGCAGGCCCGCACAACCCCGGCGTGCGAAAAATTCAGCTCGAACTGCGACGGCGCCACCTCCGGGTGGTCCTTCTCGTTCCGGAAGCCCATCGCGCGCTGCGCCTCGGCCGCGGTGTCTATGAAGGACTTCAGCGGCGCCAGCGGCAGGGAATGGAAGTAGCCGCCGCTCGAGATAAGCTCGAAGCCGGAGACCTCGTTGTAGGACTGCTCGGCGGTCAGCCCTTTTACCACGAAGCCCTCCACCTCGCCGGCCACTTCGGCCGTTATGCCGCGCAATTTTTTAAGCTCCTTCGCCAGGGCCACCAGCAAGGCGCGGAAGTCGGATTCGTAGGTCGTCTTATCGCGGTTCAGCACGGTGCCGAACATTATGACCTTGCCCGGCCCGAAAACGTCGGACGGCAGCCAGAAGACGCTGCCCCAGTCCACGCCCAGGCGCAGGTCCGATTCCTTTTGCGCGGAAAAGCCGCGGATGGAGGAGCCATCGAAGGTCAGGTTGTCGCTGGCGTTCAGGAAATAGTGCTTGTCGTAGTCCAGCATGTGGAAGCGCCCCTCTATGTCCGTGAAGCAGACCGTCACGGCCTTCAGGCGCTTTTCCTTCTGCAGGTAGTCCCGGTATTTCTTTTCCAGTTCGGCCGGTGAGAGCTTCTCCACCGCCTCAGCTGCCTCCAGGTTCATCCTTTCCAGCTCTTCATAGGGTATCTCCAGGAAGTTCTTCAGCGGCACGGTGTTGTCCGAATGTTTGTCTGCCATAATCACCTCATATGGTTAAAAGATAACTGATTACTATAAATATACCAGAAGATATATTAAAAGTCAATATGTCTAATATTAAATCCTTATTAAATGTTTAACATGGGGGCCAGCTTGGTGTTGGAGCGGGTGGCGGGGGGACTATCAGCGGATTCACGCGGAGCCTTGCGGCCGACCATTTGGAGGTTTTCAGCCCGGTGTCTGGAGCGAACCGCTTCATTAGCGGCGGCGGGTGGACTGGGCTGCCAGAGTCAACTACGGACACTGGGCCCGCAACGTTCAAGCCGGCCCGCTATGCGGGACGGCGCGTTCCGCAGCCGAGCGGAAGACACCGGGCTCTTCCCCATGAAAACCGGACCCGGGCGGCCGCAAGGTTTCGCGGGAAGCCGCCCATGGAGTAATACGCCGCCGACTATCTTTTAAGGGACTACAGCCACTTGTGTTTGGGGTAGCGGCGGGCCAGCGCGGGCTTTAGCTTGGGGTAGCTGACCGCCCAGAAACTTTTCAGGTCCTTGGTAACCTGCACCGGCCGCATGGACGGCGCCAGTATGTGCACCACCAGCGGCACCCGGCCGCCGGCAATGCGCGGCGTGTCCTTAAGCGAAAAAATATCCTGTATCTTCGCCTCGAGATACGGCTCGCCGCCGCGCGGATAAACTATCTTCGCCCTGCGCCCGCCAGGCATCTCCAGCCGCCGCGGGGCCAGCCGGTCAATGTTCCGGGCGGCCTGATGGCCGAACCAGTCCTGAAAGGCCGGCAGCACCGGCCGCGACTTCGCGTCCGAAACGCTTTTCGCGCCGGCGCAGATATCCGAAATTATCAGCTTCAGGTCCTCTTCGCCCGGGGGCTGCAGGCCCAGGTCCGGGCAGGCCTTTGACAAAAATTCCACGCGCGCCAGGAAATCCTCCACATCCTCGTTCCAGGCCGCGAACTTCTGCCGCCCGCTTATGAATTCCTCGGCTATCAGGTCGGAGGACGGTTTGCCTTTCGCCGCGGAAGAGATCTCCGTGCGGAGGACGATGTCGCGGTACATTGTCAGCGTTTCCGTAACGGGGCTGAGCATATCCTTATCCAGCGCGGGGCGCGAAACGATTTTAATATCCCCGGGAAAAGCCTCGCGCAGCCAGTCTTCTTTTATTTCAGCCGCGAAAGAGAGCGTGATGTCGGCGCCGGTCCGGCGCATACTCTCCAGCGCCTGCCCCGCGCAGATCACGGGCGCCCCGGCCGCCGCGCTTTTCGGGTCCAGCCGCGCCCGCTTCCCCCCCGGCAGCTGGTAGCGCCCGCTTTCCCTGGAGACCAGGGCCGCCACGCGGTCCGGGAAGGCGCGCAGGAAGCAGCGCGAGGCGCGCGCGGCCGCCGCCGGCCCGCCGGGAACCGCCCGGCCCGCCAACTGCTTCGCCGCCTTCCAGATATCGCGCGCCGCCGCGTGGTCCGCGCCGGCTTTGCGGCAGGCGTAAAGATCGAAATTTACAGAGGCGCAGAATTCCAGCGCCCCGATTACGGCGGCTATGTCGGAATGCGCATCCGCGCCGCCGAAAGCGTCCGCCTTACCCTCTTCCAGCCGCAGGCCCCGCCCCTGCGCGGCCGCCGCGGCCAGCGCGCATTCGTACGCGCAGTCCAGCCGCTTCGCCTCCGCCATCATCCGCGCGTAGCGCGGGTGCAGCGGGTACTGCGCCATAGCGCGCCCGTCTTCGGTAAGAGCCCCGCCCGCGTCCGTAGCGCCAAGGTCCCGCAATAACCGCTCCGCCCGGGCCGCGTCTTCCGGGGCCGGCGGGTCCAGCCAGCTGAGCGCGCCGAAATCCCGGTAGCCGCAGGCCTTAAGCGCCAGCAGGGCTTCGCTTATGTCCACGCGCGCCATCTCCGGTTCCAGCGCCGGCGGCCGGCCGCGGTTGTCCCGCTCGGTCCAGAGCCGCACGCAGACGCCGGGCCCGGTCCTGCCGGCGCGCCCAGCCCGCTGCTCGGCCGAGGCGGCCGGGATCTTCTCGGTGAAAAGCGTGTTGACCCCGCGCGCCCCGTCGAAGCGCGCCACTTTGGCCAGGCCGCTGTCCACCACGGCGGTAACTCCCTCTATGGTCAGCGAGGTCTCGGCGATGTTGGTGGCGATTATTATCCTGCGCCGGGAAGAGGGGGCCACCGCTTCGTCCTGTACGCGCGGCGGCAGTTCGCCGTGCAGCGGCGCGACTACGAAGCCGGCCAGCGCCGGAACCTTCGCCAGTTCGGCGGCGGTCCGGCCTATTTCATACGCGCCGGGCATGAACACCAGGGCGTGGCCTTCTTTCAAAGCGGGCAATAGCTGCGCGCAGGCGCGCGCCGCGGCTTCCCACGGCGGCAGGGCGGCCAGAGCGTCACCGCAGTAGGTGGTCTTCACCGGGAAGGCACGGCCCTGCGCCAGCACGGTTTCGCAGGGCGACATATAAGCGGCCAGCGCTTTTTCATCCAGCGTGGCCGACATCGCCGCCACCAGCAGGTCCGGCCTCGGGCCGCGCTGCAGCGCCACGCAGGCGGCCAGCGCCAGGTCGCCGTGTATGTGGCGCTCGTGGAATTCATCCAGTATCACGGCTGAATACCCTGAGAGTTTGGGATCCGACACCAGTTCGCGCAGCAGTATGCCTTCGGTCTCGAATATTATGCGGGTTTTCGCGCTTGTCCTGTCTTCGAAACGGACCCTGTAACCGACTTCTCCGCCGGGCGCGCCGCCCCTTTCCGCCGCTACGCGGGCGGCCAGCATGCGGGCGGCCAGGCGGCGCGGCTGCAGCACGGCTATCCGGCCCTTGAACCGGCCGGAATCGAGCAGCAGCTGCGGAACCTTGGAGGATTTGCCGGAACCCGGCGGGGCGGAGATCACCAGCCGCCGGCCGGGCGCGGCCGCGCGCAGTATCTTCTCCGCGCATTGAACGATGGGTAACTGGGACATAACTATGTTATAAGGTTATTCTAATGGTAATGATACCAAAAAGTCGCGGAGGCCGGGGCGGGCTTAAATGTTGCGCGTGAAGCGTGGCCGCACCGGATCTTTTTGGCGTCAGGGCTATGGAAAGGTTATAATAAAAACTATGAAACACCTTACGATTTCAGCCGCATTGCTGGCCGGCGGTTTAACAGGGGCCCCCGCCTTCGCGGAGGCGCCGGACTGGGATAAATATGAGGCGCAGGCCGTGTCGCTGCTCAGGGATTACCTGCGCATAGATACCACCAATCCCCCGGGGAACGAGGACAGGGCCGCGGATTTTCTCGCGGGCGTGCTGAAGGGGGCCGGCATTCCTTTCGAGCGGTTCGAGTCTTCCCCGGGCCGGGGCATCGTGTACGCGCGCCTGAAGGGGACCGGCAAAAAGCGCCCGCTTCTGCTCACGCATCATATGGACGTGGTCCCTGCGGACGCCGCGGCCTGGACCGTCCCCCCGTTCTCGGGCGAACTGAAAGACGGCTATGTCTGGGGCCGCGGGGCCATAGATATGAAGACCACCGGCATCCTACACCTCCTGCTGCTGAAGATGATAAAGGAGGGCGGCGAGCCGCTTTCCCGCGACCTGGTATACCTGGCGGTCAGCGACGAGGAAGTGGACAGCGAGGGCATGCGGTGGTTTATCGCGAATAAAAAAGAACTTATCGCCGACGCGGAGTTCGCGCTGAACGAGGGCGCGGTCATCGAGTCCGCGCCCGGGCGCGCCGACAGCTACGCCGTCAGTACGGTGGAAAAAGCGCCGCTCTGGCTGGAGATGACAGCGGAAGGGACCGCGAGCCACGCCTCGGAACCGTCTTCCGATCCGGCCGTGGAACGCCTCCTGCGCGCTCTGGATAAAATAACGCTGGCCCCGAGGCCCGTAAAACTCATCCCGTCGGTGGAGATGTATTTCGCCGCCACCGGCCGCCCGGACATAAAGAACGAGCTGCTGGACCCGGACAAGGCGGAGAAAATACTGGATATTCCGTATAACAGGGCGATCCTGACCAATACCGTCTCGGTCACGCAGCTTAAAGGCGGCGATAAGATCAACACGCATCCCAACAAAGCGACGGCCGGCCTGGACTGCCGGCTGCTGCCGGGCGAATCTCCGGAGGAGTTCCTGGCGGGGCTGAAGAAGCTGGTGAACGACGACAGGGTCAGTTTCCGGACCCTGCTTTCCGAGAGCTCCAAAGAATCCAGCCCGGATTCCGAGCTGTTCCGCGCCATCCGCAAGGTGGCGCTGGAACGCGATAAAAAGGCCGTGGTCGCGCCTGCGGTGCTGACCAGTTCCACCGACAGCCATTACCTGCGGGAACTGGGCATAGCGGCGTACGGCTTCGAGCCGTACCGGCTGTCCGACGGCGACGAGCTTTCGCACGCCAACGACGAGCGGATCTCGGTCGAGAACGTCAAGTTCGCGCTGCGTTTCCTTTACGCCGTGCTGCGGGAAACCGGGAAGTGATCGATCCACACCGCCCCGGCGGGTTTTTTTGATAATATACCTTTGACGACCGCCCCTGGCAAATATTTTGGGCGATTTTGGCGGCTCAACTTATGATAATTATTATGTTTCTACGAATTTCAGAATACTTCGGGAGGCATTTCGTGAACATTAATTTGGTGGAAATATTTTCAAATCTTTATTTCTTAGACTGTATCTGCCTGGTCTCCTAGTTGTTGTTGGGGGAAGGTCATAGGCTCACTATCACAGCTGGGGGAATCATGAATGAAATGCCTGTTTTAAAAAAAAATGGGGAAAAGCAAAGATGGATTAATCATGAGAATCGTACGGCAGCATTTATTCGTTTCTTCTGGCATGCGGCCAGTGCCGATGAGAGAAAAAGCTTCGCTTTTTTATCTTTTGTCATCAAGGCTGGGTGGAATAACGGGAATGAATTGAAGCATCCAGGAACCTCGATTGGCTGGCGCAACAATAATCTTGCTGAATACCTGAATATTTCTTGGAATGGAGAGCAAACCCAATTAATTGATTCGGTGGTTAGGCACTGGCCACATTTGGACTCAAAAGTGGTTAAGGCTCATTTAGATGCGCCTACCGGCATTGTTGGATATCGTAAGCCATTCCGTCCCAAGCTTATAGCGTTTCTGAGACGGCACCTGAAGCCTATTTCCCAAGCATTTGGGATAGTATCTTCTTCTTCGGGCGACCCCAGGCAAAAAGTTTACCGTGCAATGAAATTGTTGGATGCGTTGCCATTAATGCCTGCATATAACGGTGGGGAGACATCTGTTTTGAATGGTATTACCGCAGCTTTAGCCTGTCTGGATCCACACAAATGCTTTCCTATTGTAAATGTAAATACCACGAGTTTGCTCCATAGTATAGGGGCTCAGCGAGATGCCGAGGGGGTTATTCTTTTGATTGGGCTAATTGGGCAGTATAATATTGCCACAAATCTTGAATTGGATGTCTATTCCCAATGGTATTCGGAGATCTTTCCAATAAATCGGAAAAGGAAATTGACGCATAAGATAAATAATAGCCAGGGTCGTGAGGTCGGTGAGAAGTCTGAGGCAGAGGGCTATGCTGAACTCTCTAAGCGAAAAGTGAAAATTCGTAAGGAACATAATCAGCTGATAAATAAATTTCGCAGTACAATAATTGGGAAGTATCATGTGTTAAGGGAAAGTGTATTCGATGTCTTAATCCAAGATTGGAAAAAAGACCGAATGCTTCTTGTAGAAGCAAAAACTGGAACACGCGGCGCAAGTGGGAGATCTCAATTGCGGCAAGCAATCGGTCAGCTATTCGATTACAGATACACATGTTTCCCGGGCAGGGGAGATGTGATTGATTTGGCTTTGCTAACCCCAGATAAACCGCAAGATGATGTTTTAAGTCTTTTGGAGTCCTTGAATATTTATGCGTTATGGTTTGCCGGGGATAAACTCGGGGGCACAATTGTAGTCTAAAGAGTGAGGATGATGGGGGGCGGGGTCAGGTCTTGACTCGTGACTTTGCGGCGGAGCCGCAGGGGAGGCCCGGCCCGCCGGACGACGGCTGTCGGTTGGCGGGAGACCATGTTTTAGCCTGCCTTTTAGTGTGTATCCCCCGCAAGACTAAATGTTATCACATGCCCATGCCGGCGTTTTGGGCCGGATATGCTTTCTCTTTAGGACTTCAATCCGTTTGCGGAGTGGCGCTCCAAAAATTTCTTTTACCTCTTCTTGCTCGTAGGCCCATAACGCCTCGCCAGGTTTGCGCCAGGAAATATATGTAAAGGCCATCTGCCGGTAGATCACCGCGTTGGTGAAAGTTTTACTGCTGTATGGCCATCTCGAATTCATGGCCTTACGGTATTCGTTGATGGCCAGATGATACTTCTTCATTGCCGCGTATACCTTCCCGGAGTAGAAATGGTAATGCGTGCGCTGGGGTACAAGAGCCAGGCACTTCCTGAACGAGGACAGTGCCGCACCGAAATGGCGGAGGCTGAGAAGTGAGTAGCCTTTTAGTTGGCATACTCGCGGATTGTCTGGATATTTGCCCGCAGCGAAATTTAAAACACGAAGGGCCGCTATGTGGTCTCCCTTCGATGCCAGTTCGTCGGCGATTTTACATAGACGTGCTGCGGATTGTCTTTTCAGAAATTCCCCGTTAAGGGTTGCCATTGAGACGGTAATGTCTGCCTCGATATGTTTTCCCATAAAGGTCTCCCTACTCTCTGTTGGAAGATGGGGAAAGATGCTTTTTTGCCAACGTCTTGTCCTTTTGAAGTTCAGAATTCTTCCAGTAAGGCCGGTCTTCATCGCATATGGTTTCTTCAAGTTTATGCCTGGGGATGGTTAGAATTCTTTCCCAATAGGACTTCGCTCTTTCCGTGTCCCCGCTGGTTTCTAGTAAGAGGGCACATTTACGAAGCCAGGAAGAGTCGTATGGATCATTTGTGATGGCCGTATCGTACCAGTAAACGGCTGCCGCAATGTTCCCCATATTCCCTTCTATTTCCCCCATCAATGCGTAGTAAGGTGTAAAAAATTCCGGGTTGTTCTCCGTTTTAAGTAATGCCGCATTTAAAAACTTCTTGGCGAGGGAATACATTTTGGTTGAGTTGTGTAACATCGCCAAAGAGTACTCTACGTCGCGATAAATGTCCCGCGGCAATTTCATCCTAAGCATTTTCTGATATATGGGCAACGATTTGTCGTATTGGTCTCTGGCATCATATAAGGCGGCCATTTTCCTAAGCACATCGTAGTTGTCCGGGTCGTCTTTTAGGATGCGCTTACATTGTGTGATAAATGAATTCTGGATTTCAGGAATATCGCTGGTAATCGCGATGATAAATCCCCTAGTCCACAATTCCGAATGGAGGCTCGGCGTGGAATCCCATGCGGAGACAAAAACCTTAAAGGCCAAAGACAACTCCTCCCTCGCCATCAGCGCGTCTAACTCTTTTAGAATCATTTTCGATCCCATAGTGTCCCCAATTTAGCCGTTCGACATAAATAGTGTAGCAGACGGACCCGACAACGTAGTGTCGCGATGAAAATGGAGATATTTGGTGTTTTCTGCTCCATTGATCCCCCCGCCCCGGCCGGCTGCAATCCGATAACGGAACACTCTGCCCGGCGTCTCTCTCCCGCCAGGCGCGGCGCCCCGCCCGAAAACCGCTAAACTTACGCTAGCCGCCGCGATATTTTAGTATTATACCTTTCATGGGTACCCGGGCAAAAAGTTTAGGCCGATTTTACCGGCCCAACTGACGATAATCGCTTATGTTGCCTACGTGTTAAAATTAATAGCGGTACATTATGAATATAGCAACTGATTCGCCGAAAGCCAATGATTTCCTTTGGACCGCAATCAAAGGACATTACTCTCCTGAGAAGGAAGACCGGCTCACACAAGTTTTTGTTGCCTGTTTTAATCATAGCGCCTTGTTTAGGAAAGCAGCCTTGCGCTTCTTCGGGCTTCAATGTGATGTCGATGCAAGATCCACATCTCAGGAACCATCTAGGGACAGGAAGGGGCGATTGGACATTAAGATCCTAAATGGCGACGAGCACGAAATCGCGGTAGTGGAAAATAAAATTGACGCTATTCTGACTGGTAACCAACTCGGTAGATATCGGAAAGCCGGTCACAGGAAAGTGATAGCGATCGCAAGAAATTATCCGCAGCTTGATAAAAACCTGAAACAGTTTAATGTTTATCGCTGGTCTGAGTTTTATAGTGAATTAGAAAAGGCTTTAAATACTGCCCCGGCCGGTGAATGTCTTCTGGGTGCATCATTCCTTAGATATCTTGAGGAGCTAAATATGACAGGGCTTAAACCAATAACCAAAAACGACCTTATCTCTGCCTGTAAATCTATTTCGATAATTGGTGACGCAACAGGGAGGTGGAAACGAAAGACCATAACCACAATTAATCCGTTTTACATTTTTAATGAGCTTCTTAAATACTTTAAGCATGTTTACACGGAAGCGCATAATGACAAGGCATTAAGGGATAGGTTTGGAAAAAACTTTAGATTTAATCCTTATTTGGATTTAGCAACAGGGAATCGCATTGATGACGAGGTCTATAAAAACCCCTGTGTTAACTTCTCGTTTTATTCGCCTTGGCAAGGCCGGTCAAAAAAGATCGCGGAAGTCGGTTTGCACTTTTTGATTCATCCTACGGATAGCCATATGCGAGGTTTCTACGCTTGGCGATACTTTAAAAACAAGGAATATGGAGCGGAACATAAAATAGATGAATTTGTCTACCAAGGCGATATGTTGTCGCGAGAAAAGTTGGCCCGAGCGGTAATAAGCAGATGGAAAAGATGGTTGCAGTAAGTCCGTAAAAGGGCCAGGCCTTGAGTGATAACATTTTAAAGTCGCCGGTAAAGGAACGCTTGAGAGCAAAGGGGACGCTGCGTAATAACTCGATTATAAGGGAATCAGGTGGCGTTGCGCGACAAATTAATTAATTGAGGGATTGCGCAACGTCCCTTCACCCTGCTTTATTTGTGGGAAATAAAACGGCCGGAGCGCGTTCTCCAGCCGTTTATTTATGTGGAATGATGATCAATCGCTCAGCGCCGAGGGGTCGGAGAAGCGGTCGCGCATATTGTTGGCCGTGGCCGTGTTCAGGTCCTGGCCGTCCTCCAGGTCCTCGTTGTACATCAAGTAGGTGTTGTTTATGTTGTCTTCGCCCTTAATGCGCTTGTCGGTCTTTACGGTCAGGTTCGCGTAAATATCCTTCACATCCACCAGCTGTATCAGGACCTGCAGCAGCTTATCGTAGCCCAGCCGGCTCTCGCCCTTGCCGGCCAGGACCTTGGAGAGCCGGTCCGCCCGGGCCTTCTGGTCGCCCATCATAGCCAGGCCCGCCAGGTCGGTCACCAGCTCCGCCGCGTCCCGGACGAAATTGTGCACGATGCTCATAGCGTCGAAGCCTGTTTGCTCGTAGGGGGCCAGCAGTTCGCGGACGGAGTCTTTGTCGTAGCTGCCGTCGGCCCCGACCAGGGGCAGCACCCTGGAAACTATCTCCCGCTCCGCGCCTTCCAGGATGTTCATCGCGGCTTTCATTATGGCGGAGGCGGGCGCGGTTATTATGGCGGCCACCGCCTCTTTGGAGAAGGCCAGCGAGAAAGACATCATCGCCGCGTTGTACCGCTTGGCGCGGCCCTTTTCCCCGTCCTCTATCGCGGCCAGGCGCGGGAACAGGGAGTCGGTGTCCACCACGAAATCGCCGTTGGTCCCTTCGCCCTGCGTGCCGGCGTATTTGAGTATGTCGTTCATCTTCTCTACCATATTGCGGGCGTCCTTCTCGCTGTGGTGCACGTAGCCCTCGTAGCGCTGGTAGACCACGGCCGCGTCGGACACGGTCCCGTCCTTGCCTTCGTGGTTGACCACGTAGAAATTCTGGTTGATGTCGTGCTTGAAGACCTTGCCCAGCACCGGGATGTTCAGGTTGCTGGAGGAGGTCTTTTTGAAAACGTTGTGCACGTGCAGCACGTCTTCGTCGCCCAGCGTCTGGTACCTGTCGTAGCGGCGGCCGGAGTTGGACTCGTAGCCCGCCACCAGCGGCAGGAAGGCGTTGAAGCCGTGCGAGGAGCCGTTGTAATGGTCGGAGCCGGCGAAGGAGGCGTCCATCCCCAGGGTATCCGAGGCCACCTGCTGCGCCTCGCCCAGCTCGTCGTTGCCTTCAAGATTGTCGTCCTCGCTGGAAAAATCGGTGAAATGCACGCCCATATCTATCAGCTTCCTGATGATGCCGAGGTCGCCGTTTATGAAATCCACCAGCCTGGCGGTGTGGTCCGGGTTCTTCGGGTCCAGCATGAACTCGAGCAGTATCTTCTTGCCCTTCGAGCGGCTGGCCGAGAGGCCGAGGCGCAGCGCCAGGTAATTGTTGATCTCGCGCACCACGGTCTTTTCCAGCTCCTTCACCAGGAAAAATTCGGCTTCGGGCAGGCCTATCATCCCGGCGCTGAAAGAGGTGCCCGCCGAGGCGCCGGCGCGCAGGATGGTGACATTGTCCAGGCGTATGCGCAGGCGTATCGCAGTTTCGCTCATTTTGAAGAGGGTGATGGAGGGTTTCATCTCTTTGCTGGCGCCGAGCGAGAAAGAGACGGAGGCCCAGGGCTGCACCGGCATGCCGGCCCCGCCGCTGATGCCCATCTTGAAGGCCGCCGGGAACTTCCAGATCTCGCCGGGGTTCATCCCGGAGATGCGCTCCGCGTTGACGGGGAGTATGGTCTTTACCTTACGGATGTCGGCGATGTTGACCAGGGTTTTGCAGTGTTTGGTCTCGCCGAGCTTGCGCACCACCACGGATTTTCCCTCCAGCGAGCCGGAGAAGCCGAAGTGGAGCGGGGCGACGCCGGTGTTGAGTATGTCGCCGAAGGTGTGGCCGCCGTCAAGCTTGACGCCCACCTCGTCTATCAGGCCTATCTTGCTGTCCGGGTACTGCCTGAGATAGCGCTTGAAGCTGCCGCTGATGCCGGCGACGTTGTCTATGGAGGCGCCCTTGTTCAGGTCTATCTGCGCCTGCTTGCACACGTTGTCGAAGACGTCGTTCTTGAGCTGTTCCCAGAAGTGGAGCTGTTCGTTGCTGCCGCTGTTGGCCGGGGCGGTGGAGGGGGTCGGGGCTTTTATGTCCGGGAGGATCAGGGCGGGCCCGCGCGCGCCGCTCAGCAGTTCGGAGAAGGCGGCGGTATCCTGGCCGCCGGGGAGGGAGGCGGAGTCCTGCGCCAATGACGGCGCGGCGAAAAAGAAAGCCAATGCGGCCGCCCGGAGGGCGGAGGCCGTTATCTTCGCGAAGCGCATATAATCGTTCAACATAGATGTATTATATATATAGCAATATAGTCTAATGCGCGGGGCTTGCGTTGTCAAGGGGTCCGGGGCCCGGCTGGCAATAGGCCTTTTGGCCCAAGTGCGGTTCTGACTGGGTTCTATTTAGAAGTGCAACCATGGTTTAATATAGACGAGGTTGCATGG
>CAZJUL010000013.1:8580-19445 GCA_964549095.1 uncultured Elusimicrobiaceae bacterium | reverse complement strand
GGAAATAATATGGGTCAAAAAATTCATCCCCGTGGCTTAAGGCTCGGCTACATCCAGGACTGGCAGTCCCGCTGGTTCTCCCCCAAGAAGATGCCGGAACTGATCCGCGAAGATTTCGAGATCCGGCTCATGGTGACCGAGCGGTTCGCGATGGCCTCCGTCAGCTGGGTGGACATCGAACGCGCCGGCGCCTACCTGAAGGTGACCATTCATACCGCCCGTCCCGGCGTGGTGATCGGCCGCAAGGGCGCCGACATCGAGAACCTCAAGAAAGACGTGGAGCGCCTCACGAAGCGCAAGGTTTTCATCAACGTTTCCGAGATCAAGATCCCCGAGCTTGACCCCCGCCTGGTCGGCCAGAACGTGGCGCAGCAGCTCGAGAAGCGCATCTCCTTCAAGCGCGCCATCAAGCGCGCCATGGAGCGCACCATGGGCTCCGGCGCCCTGGGCATCAAGGTCATGGCCTCCGGCCGCCTCGGCGGCGCCGAGATCGCCCGCCGCGAGTGGTTCCGCAAGGGCCGCGTGCCGCTGCAGACGATCTCCGCCGACATCGATTACGGCCTCACCGAGGCTTACACCGTAATGGGTAAGATCGGCGTAAAGGTCTGGATCTTCAAGAAACTTTTCTTCGCCAAGACGCCCAGGGAGCTCATGGAGCAGCTGAGGAAGCTGCAGGCGGAGACCCCGACCGAAGTCCCGGTGGACATCGACCAGGCGAAGGCCTGACGCCGGACAGGAAAGAGCAGCTAAAGGAGAATAATTTCCATGCTGATGCCAAAAAGGGTTAAATACAGGAAGACGCACTCCGCGCCGCGGATAAAGGGCAAGACCAAGGGCGGCGCCGTGCTGCTTTTCGGCGAATACGGCCTTAAGGCCCTTGAGCCGCGCTGGATCACCGCCAGGCAGATAGAATCCTGCCGCGTGACCATAATGCGCTTTATGAAAAAGAAAGGCAAGATGTGGGTACGCATCTTCCCGGACAAAGCGGTCACCAAGCACCCGGCCGAGACCCGGATGGGAAAGGGCAAGGGCGCGCCGGACCATTGGGTAGCGGTCGTGAAGCCCGGCAGGATACTGTTCGAGCTGGAAGGTCTGGACAATGCGTCGGCGAAAGTAGCGATGACCAGGGCCAGCCACAAGCTGCCCATCAGGACCAGGTTCGTCGCCAGGGAATATTAAGCGGCAGCGCAAAGAGGTTTTAACCATGAAAAGAAAAGACAAGGAGAATCTGAAGAACATGTCCGGGGACGAGCTGAGAGTCCAGCTCAGGGCCCTCGAGAAGCAGCTCTTCCAGATCAAGTTCAACAGGTCCACTTCCCCGCTGGAGAACCCCATGCAGATCCGGCACGCCAGGAGGAAGATAGCGATGATAAAGACCTGGCTCAAGGCCAAGGAACCCGCGCCGGCCGCCGCTGCGGGCGCCGGCAAATCTTCGACAGAGGTTAAAAAATGACGAACGAAACCAAAACGACCAGGGCCGCCCGGAAAGTTTTCCGCGGCGTCGTTGTCTCCGACAAGATGGACAAGACCCGCGTGGTGAGCGTAGAGCACACCACCCGCCATCCCGGCTACGACAAGACCATGAAGAAGCACTCGAAATTCTACGCCCACGACGAGGGCAACGCCTCCCACGCCGGCGACCTGGTGGAGCTGGTCAGCACCAGGCCCCTGTCCGCGCTGAAGAGGTGGCGGATATCCCGCATAATCGAGAAGGCCAGAAGCTGACGGAACTGGAGAACTCTTTATGATACAGCTCAGAACGATACTGAACGTGGCAGATAACTCCGGGGCCAGGAAGCTGCAGTGCTTCAAGGTACTCGGGGGCAGCACCCGGAGATACGCCTTCCTGGGCGACATCGTGGTGTGCTCGGTCAGGGACGCCATCCCGCACGGCGCCATCAAGAAGGGCGAAGTGGTGAAGTGCGTTGTGGTCCGGACCAGGAAGGAATCCCGGCGCAAGGACGGGTCCTACATCCGCTTCGACGACAACGCCGTCTGCCTGCTGGACGCCAACGGCGAGCCCAGGGGTACGCGCGTTTTCGGCCCCGTGGCCAGGGAACTGCGGGCCAGGAACTTCCTGAAGATCATTTCGCTGGCTCCCGAAGTTATATAACGGGGAAAGCCGAGGAACATTTATGAACAGACTTAAGAAAAAAGACTTGGTGATGGTCATAGCGGGCAGGGACAAGGGCAAGCGGGGCGAGGTCAAAGAGGTCATGCCGGCGGACGGCAGGATCATAGTGATGGGGGTGAACATCATCTCCAAGCACAAGCGCCCGACGAAGGACAAGCCCGGCGGCATCCACAAGCTGGAAGCCTCGATGCATATTTCCAACGTGCAGCTTATCTGCCCCAAGTGCAATAAACCGGTCAGGACCAAGGTCACGAAGATGCCGTCCGGCGACAAGCTGCGCGCCTGCCGCAAATGCGGCGAAGCGATACTGTAGAATTCGGCGTGAAACGCGAGGTATTCCCAACATGAAGGATAACAAAGAAGCCAGGAAAGGCAAAGAAGCGAAAGAGCATAAAGAGCACAAGGAAGCCAAAGAAGTGGTTAAATTCGGCAACGTCATGCCGAAGGGCTACATCCCCAGGCTCAAGACCGAGTACGTCCAGAACATAGTCCCGGCCATGATGAAGCAGTTCGAGGCCGGGTCGCCGATGGCCGTGCCCAAGCTGACCAAGATCGTCATTAACATCGGCGTCAGCGAAGCCAAGGAGAACATCCAGGCGCTGGACCTGGCCAAGGAAGACCTGACCCAGATAGCCGGCCAGGCGCCGCAGATCCGGCGGGCCAAGAAGTCCATTTCCAACTTCAAGCTGAGGGAAGGGATGCCCATAGCCGTGCGCGTCACGCTGCGCGGCGCCATGATGTACGAGTTCTTCGACAGGTTCGTGTCCCTGTCGGTGCCCAGGATCCGCGATTTCCAGGGCATAGACGCCCGGTTCTTCGACGGCCGCGGCAACCTGAACATCGGCCTGAAGGAACACCACATCTTCCCGGAGATCAACGTCGAGAAATCGCCGAAGGCCCGCGGCATGAACATAACCTTCGTCACCACGGCCGGCACCAACGACAGGGCCAAGGCGCTGCTCCAATACCTGGGCATGCCTTTCAAGAAGCCGGAAGCCGCGAAGAAGCCGGAGCCCGCGAAGCAGGCGGAACCCGTGAAGCAGGCGGAACCCCAGCAGGCGGCATAGTTTTACTTTCGGAGATAACAGGAGAAAAGCATGGCAACATACGCTTGGATGGCGAAAATGCGCAAACCCCAGAAGTTTTCCACGCGCTTCCGGAACCGCTGCCAGATATGCGGAAGACCGAGGGCGTACTACAGGGATTTCGGCCTCTGCAGGATCTGCCTGAGGAAGATGGCGCACGAAGGCCTTATACCGGGGCTCAGGAAGTCCAGCTGGTAGATAAGCCGCTGCGCCCGGGCGAAAACGCCGGGGCCCGGCCCGAAGGTTTCAAACTTACGAGGTGAAAAATGGATCCCATATCGAACATGCTGACGGCCATCAGGAACGCGGTGGTGAAAAAAAAGGAAAGGGTGGACATCCCTTTCTCCAACATCAAGGCGTCGGTGGCCAAGCTGCTCAAAGACGAGGGCTTCGTGTCCAACTACAAGGTGATAGACCCCAAGACCGACAAGAGCATAGACCGGCGCGGGCTCATACGGATCACCCTTAAATATACGCAGGACGAGAGGCCGGTCATCACCGGCATCAAGCGGGTTTCCAAGCCCGGCCTGAGGATATACCGACCCTACGACGCCATCCCGAAGGTCCGGGCCGCGTTCGGCGTGAGCATCCTGTCGACCTCCAAGGGCCTCATGACCGACTCGCAGGCCAAGAAAGAGAAGATCGGCGGCGAAATACTCTGCCAGGTGTGGTAACGGCGGGGTTCACAGGGTTAAAGAAGAAGACGGATCTTATCAGGAGAGAAATCTTATGAGCAGAATCGGAAAAATGCCGGTGGTCCTGCCGGACAAAGTGAAGGCGAAAGTGGAGAACAGGAAGGTGCTGGTGGAAGGCCCGCTGGGCAAGCTTTCCTTTAACCTCCCCGACGGCATAAACGCCGAAGTGAAAGAGGGGAAGATCAATTTGAGCGTGGCCGGCGGCGCGTCGGGCAAAGGCGCGCTCTTCGGCACCTCGCGCGCCAGGGTGAACAACATGGTCATCGGCGTCACGGGCGGCTATTCCAAGGTGCTCGAGATAAGCGGCGTGGGCTTCAAGGGCGCCGTGGAAGGCGCGAAGCTCACCATGCAGCTCGGCTTTTCGCACCCGGTCATCCTGGACATACCGCAGGGGGTCAAGATGTCCTTCGATCCCAAATCCGTCATACTGACGATCAGCGGCGCGGACAAGGAAATGGTGGGTAACCTGGCGGCCCAGATAAAGAGGATCAGGCCCCCGGAACCTTACCAGGGCACGGGCATTAAATACCAGGGCGAGCACATCATCCGCAAGGCCGGCAAGACCGCGGCCGGGGCGGCGGGCGCCGGCGGACCCGCGGCGAAATAACCGCGGCAGGCAATATTAAAAAGAGGAACGACCAATTATGATCAGCAAACAGGAAAGATACCAATTCAGGAAAGAGCGCGCCCGCAGGAAGCTGGTGGACGCCGGCCTGGGCAGGCCGCGGCTCAGCGTGTACCGGAGCGACAGGTACCTCTACGCGCAGATCGTGGACGACGCCAAGGGCCTCACCCTGGTCTCGGCCTCCAGCCTCGAGAAAGAGCTTAAAGGCAAGGCCAAGTCCGGCAAGAACGTGGAGGCCGCCAAGCTGATCGGCGCCCTCGTGGCCAAGCGCGCCATAGAGAAGGGCGTAAAGGAAGTCTGCTTCGACAAGGGCGGCCGGATCTACCACGGCAGGATCAAGGCCCTCGCTGACGCCGCCAGGGCGGCCGGGCTCAAGTTCTAGGACTTTAGACCAACGGAGAGATATAATAATGCTTAAAAACCAGAAACAACTGAAGACCGCGAAAGAACTCAACGCCGACGGCTCGCCCAAGGCGGAAGCGGACCTGCTGGAGCTCGAAGTCGCGATGCCGGAAGAAAAGACCGTGGTGGTCGCCATAAACAGGGTCACCAAGGTCGTGAAGGGCGGCAAAAGATTCTCTTTCAACGCTCTGGTCGTGGTCGGCGACGGCGCCGGCACGGTCGGCGTGGGCCTGGGCAAATCCAACGAGGTGCAGGCCGCCATACAGAAGGCCTCCTCCGGGGCCAAAAAAGACACCATGAAGTTCCCGCTTTCCGGGACCACGATACCGCACGAGGTGGAAGGCCGCTTCGGCGCGGGGCACGTCTGGATGAAGCCCGCGGTGGGCGGCACCGGCCTGATAGCCGGCGGCGGAGTCAGGGCCGTGCTCGAGGCGGGCGGCGTGAAGAACGTGCTGACCAAGAACCTCGGTTCCAGGAACTGCTTCAACACCGTCTACGCCACGCTCGACGCGCTGCAGCGGCTGCGCAGCCGGGAAGACGTCATGAAGATGCGGAAATAGCGCGGCGGACAGCAACAGGAGAAACAATATGATAGGTCTTAACAATCTGAAGCCCAAGCCCGGTTCCTTCCACAAGAGAAAGCGGCTGGGCACCGGCCAGGGCTCCGGCCACGGCCAGACTTCCACCAAGGGCCAGAAGGGCCAGAACGCCACGGCCGGCAGCTCCAAGCGCGACGGCTTCGAGGGCGGCCAGATGCCCCTGCTGCGGCGCATTCCCAAGAGCGGCTTCAGCAACAGGAAGTTCCGCACCGAGTACGAATGGATCAACGTCTCGGTCATCGACAAGCATTTCGCCTCCGGCGAAGTAACGCCCGAGACGCTCGTGGCCAGGCGGCTGATAAAGAAGGGCGACCTGCTGAAGGTCCTCGGCGACGGCGAGATAACGAAGAAGCTTACCGTGAAGGCGCACGCTTTCTCCGCGTCCGCCAAAGAGAAGATCGAAAAGGCCGGCGGAAAAGCCGAACTGATCGTGAAGGCCGGCGCGAAGGCCGCACCGGCGCCGAAGGCGAAACCGGAAGCCGCGAAGGCCAAGCCGGAAGCCGGAAAGGACAAACCCGAAGCCAAGTAAACCACGGGACCGTCCCCATGCTGCCGCCAGCCGGTAAACAGGGGCTGTTCCCGGATTCCGCGTTTTATTAACGGGGAGAAAAATGCAAGCAATAACGGACTTGTTCAAGATCCAGGACCTTAAGAGAAGGATATTATTCGTTCTCGGCGCGCTGGCCGTTTACAGGATCGGCGCCATCATACCGATACCCGGCATTAACACCGCCGCGCTGCAGGCCCTTTTCCAGAGCAACCAGGGCAGCCTGCTGGGTTTCCTTGACATCTTCTCCGGCGGCGCGCTGGGCAGGTTCTCCATCTTCTCGATGGGCGTCATGCCGTACATCAACGCCTCCATCATAATGAGCCTGGTGCAGGGCGCGCACGTCTTCCCGATCCTGGACCGCCTCCAGAAGGAAGGCGAATCCGGCCGCAAGAAGATAACCCAGTTCACCAGGGTGTTCACCCTTTTCCTGGCCGCTTTCCAGTCCATGGGCCTCACCATAGCGCTGACCAAGATGGCGCCCGCCGGCGGCGCGCAGATAGCGCCCAACGCCGACACCATGTTCTATTTCGTCACCGTGCTCACGCTGACCACCGGCACCATCTTCGTGATGTGGCTGGGCGAGCAGATAACCGAGCGCGGCATCGGCAACGGCATCTCGCTGATCATCTTCGCCGGCATAGTGGAGGGCCTGCCCGGCGCCGTGGCCAGCATGATAAAGCTGGTGCAGATAGATGAAATAAGCCTGCTTACCGGGCTCACCATCGTGGCGGTGGTGCTGCTGGTCGTGGCTTTCGTGGTGTGGGTGGAAACGGCTCAGCGCAAGATACCTATACAATACGCGCAGCGCCAGGTCGGGCGCAAGACCTATGGCGGCGTCAGCACTTTCCTGCCGCTCAAGGTGGACCAGTCCGGCGTCATAGCCGTCATTTTCGCGATCTCGCTCCTGAGCGTGCCCTACACCATAACCCAGTTCAACCCCACCGCGGCCTGGGCGCAGAAAGTGATGTCCTTCATGAGCCCCGGCAACCTGGTCTACCAGCTGATGTACGTGGCGCTCATCATCTTCTTCTGCTACTTCTACAATTCAGTCAGCATCAACCCCAAGGACCTCGCTGAGAACATGAAGAAATGGGGCGGCTTTATCCCGGGCATAAGGCCCGGCGAACCTACGGCCCATTATATAGAATGGGTCATGAACAGGATCACGCTGGGCGGCGCGCTCTTCGTCTCCCTCATTGCGGTCCTGCCGGATTACATGCGCGTGAAGCTGAACGTGCCGTTCTATTTCGGCGGCACCTCGCTGCTGATCGTGGTCGGCGTCGCGCTGGACACGGTCGCGCAGATGGAAGCCCACCTTATCATGCGCAATTACGAGGGGTTCTACAAGAATTCCAAGATCAAGGGCCGCTGGTTCAACGTGGGCGGCTGAGAACGGCCGTCACCGCAGATCGATCCTTTAAAAGAGCCGATGCCGCAAGTTTCGCTTGCCGCCGGGCAGCCTGGCAGCTTGCCGCGGCGTCCGCTATTTTCCCTGGCAGTCCGGAGAAAGGGCATGAACATAGTGCTATTGGGGTATCCCGGCTCGGGCAAGGGCACGCAGGCCAAGGCCCTCAGCGAGAAGTTCGCGCTTTTCCATATTTCCACCGGCGACATCTTCAGGGAGGCCATCGCTTCCAAGACCCCGCTGGGGCTGGAGGTTTCCGGCTACCTCGGCGCCGGCCGGCTGGTCCCGGACAAGCTGGTGCTGGAGATCATAAAGGCCCGGCTGGCCTCGGAGACCAGGGGGCTGCTGTTCGACGGCTTCCCGAGGACCGTGGAGCAGGCCGAGGGCCTGGACGACTATTTTTCCTCTAAGGGCAGGGCCGTGGACGCGGTGCTCTTCCTGGACGTGGACGAGGCGGAAGTGGTGCAGCGCCTGGGCTCCAGGCGCACCTGCCTGAAGTGCGGCAGGATCTATAATTTGCTTTCTTCCGCGCCGCTGAAAGAGGGCCTCTGCGACGCGGACGGCGAAAAGCTGGCGCTGCGCGACGACGACAGGCCCGAAGTGGTCTCGAGGCGGCTCAGCGTCTACAAGGACCAGACGGAGCCGCTGGTCTCTTACTACAAGGGAGCCGGGAATTTCCACAGCGTCAAAGCCGGCCGGGCCCCGGCGGAAGTCACCGCCGAGCTGTCGGCCATCCTGGCGCGCAAGGCCGGTCCTAATTGAACATGGTAGAACTCAAGAACGCCGCCGAGCTCGGCAAGATAAGGCAGGCGTCGAAGATCGTGGCCAGGACGCTGGCGCTCCTGAAGGACAATGTCCGGCCGGGGGTTTCCACGGCGGAACTGAACGCCCTGGCGGAAAGCGAGATCAGGAAGAGCGACGCCGTCCCCGCCTTCCTGGGCTACCGCGGCTATCCCGCCACGCTCTGCGTCTCCATCAACGAAGAAGTGGTGCACGGCATACCCGCCCCGAAGCGTATCATAAAAAAGGGGGACGTGGTGAGCCTGGACCTGGGCGCCGTCTACCAGGAATATTACGGCGACGCGGCCCTTACCGTGGCCGTGGGCGAAGTGACCCCGGACCGCGCGAAGCTGATCTCGGTCACGGAGCAGTCGCTGGCCAAAGCCATAGCGGCGGTACGGAGCGGCGCCCGCCTCGGGGACGTGTGCCACGCGGTGGAGCGGTTCGTGACGGAGAACGGGATGTCGGTGGTCAGGGAGTTCACCGGGCACGGCATAGGCCGCCGCCTGCACGAGGAGCCCTCCATACCCAATTACGGCAGGCCCGGCTCGGGCGTCACGCTGAAGGCCGGGATGACGCTCGCCATCGAGCCGATGGTGTGCCTGGGCAAGGCTGAAGTGCTGATCAAGAGCGACGGCTGGACGGCCGTATCGGTGGACGGGAGCTGCGCGGCGCATTTCGAGCATACGGTGGCCGTCACCGAGAACGGGTGCGAGATACTCAGCATCGGGTGAACGGCCCCCGGCAGGGGACTTAATTTAGTATAATATATAGATATGCCCGAGAACAGCGAAAAGATAGAAGTTGAAGGTATAGTGAGGGAAGCGCTTCCGAACGCCACTTTCAGGGTCGAGATATCTCCCGGCAAGATAATCCTCGGCCACATATCGGGCAAGATGCGCATCCACCACATAAAGATACTCCCCGGCGACAAAGTGAAAATGGAGCTGTCTCCCTACGACCTCTCCAGGGGCCGGATAGTTTACAGGGAAAAATAGCTGCGCCGCGGTCAAAAAACAGGAGCCTGTCAACATGAAAGTAAGGGCGAGCGTAAAAAAGATCTGCAACAAGTGCGTGATAGTCAAGAGGAAGGGCGTGGTCAGGGTTATCTGCAAGGATCCCCGCCATAAACAGCGCCAGGGCTGAGCTTGGCCCGCGCTGACCGGTTACCTCATAATCCCAAGGAGAAAGTATGGCACGTATATGCGGCGTTGATTTACCCAGAGAGAAGCGTATAGATGTCGCACTCGCGTACATCTACGGCATAGGCAGGCCCATGGCGCTCAAGATACTGGCCGGGCTGAAGAGCCAGGTCGACCCCACCACCAGGGTCAAGAACCTGACGGAAGACCAGGTCGGCCTTCTGAACACGATAATTTCGAAAGAGTACAAGGTGGAGGGCGAGCTCAGGAGAGAAGAGGCCGCCAACATAAAGCGGCACATCGAGACCGTGAGCTACCGCGGCTACCGCCACAGGAGAGCGCTTCCCTGCAGGGGCCAGCGCACCAAGACCAACGCCCGGACGAGGCGCGGCAGAAGGAAGACCGTCGGTTCGACCGCGAAAGCGCCGGCGAAACCGGCCGCGAAAGCTTAAATCATAGAGAGGCTCATTTAAATGGCAGAAGAAAAAAAACAGCAGCAGCCGGCGGACGCCGCCGGCGCAAAGAAGCAGGAGCATAAGCCTTTACCGGCCAAACGCCGCCACCACGGCACCGTGACCTTCGCGAAGGTCTTCATCAACTGCTCTTTCAACAACACCATAGTCACCATCGCCGACGAGAAAGGCAATGTGCTGGCCTGGTCCACTTCCGGGGCCAACGGCTTCCGCGGCACCAAGAAAGGGACGCCGTTCGCGGCGCAGATAACCGCCTCCAAAGCGGCCAGCCGCGCGTCGGAATACGGCGTGAAGCAGGCCCTGGTGTTCGTCACCGGGCCCGGCAACGGCAGGGAAACGGCCATCAGGGCCATAGCCTCCAGCGGCATCCACGTGCTGTCCATAAAGGACACGACGCCGATCCCGCACAACGGCTGCAGGCCGCCCAAACCCAGGAGAGTATAAGAAGCCGGGGACACCTTGCCGCAAGGTGTCCCAAATGCTTACCCCCAAGGCGTACAAGAAAAAGGCAACAGCACTTTTTCTAATCTAAAAGGAGTTTTTCACATGTCGAGATATACAGGACCCAGCTGCAAGAAATGCACCAAGATCAGCACCAAGATGTTCCTCAAGGGGAACAAGTGCTTCACCAACTGCGCGGTTGACAAGGCCCAGAAGGCCGAGCGCACCAAGAAATTCTCTTCGGGCCACGGCATGCAGAAGCAGTCCGACTACGCCAAGCACCTGAAAGAGAAGCAGAAAGCCCGCATACAGGCCCAGATCGGGGAAGCCCAGTTCAAGAGGTTCTTCGGGATGGCCACCAAGGACAAGGGCAAGACCGGCGAGGCCCTGCTGCGCTTCCTGGAAGTGCGCCTCGACAACGTGGTGCGGCGCATCGGTTTCGCGGTCTCGCTCAAGGCCGCGCGCCAGCTGGTGAACCACGGCCACATCCGCGTGAACGGCCATCAGCTCAATATCCCGTCGGCGCTGGTAAAG
>CAZJUL010000013.1:3897-8570 GCA_964549095.1 uncultured Elusimicrobiaceae bacterium | reverse complement strand
CGGCGACACCCTGACCATAGACCCGAAGGTGCTGCAGACGGTCCTGGTCAAGCAGGGCCTGGAACACGCCGAGAAATCGGCGCCCCGCCCCAGCTTCCTCTCCTTCGACCCCGGCACCATGACGGGCAAGATGGTCCGCTGGCCGGACCGCGGCGAGGTTTCCATCAACGTAGACGAGCAGCTTATAGTGGAATTCTATTCCAAGTAAAGTCTCAAGCATTGGGGACACCTTGCGGCAAGGTGTCCCCGGAGAGCGGGCTGGAGTATCAAGCATTTGGGACACCTTGCCGCAAGGTGTCCCCGGCTCCCAAGAACCATAGGAGGTATTGCGATAAATGTCTAGTTTTTCAAAACAGCTCATCATCCCGGCGGAAGCCATCGGCGCCGAGGAAAAGACAAAGACCGATAATTACGCGAAGTTCATCGCCGAGCCCTACGAAAAGGGCTTCGGCCACACCATCGGCAACTCGCTCAGGCGCGTGCTGCTGTCGAGCCTCGACGGCGCGGCCATAGTGGCCGTCAGGATCAAGGGCGCCCGGCACGAGTACGCCGCGATCAACGGCGTGGAAGAGGACGTCATAAACGTGCTGCTGAACCTCAAGAAGCTGCGCGTCCGCCTGAACGGCGACGGCCCCGAGACGCTCAACATCTCCGTGCGCGGCAAGAAAGAGGTGAAGGCCTCCGACATCCGCGAGAACGCCAACGTCACGGTCATCAACAAGGACCTGGTCATTGCGCACGTGGAATCCGGCGCGCTGTTCGAAGCGGAGCTCGAGATAGCCCGCGGCGCCGGCTACCTGACCTCGGAAGAGATCAGGGCCCGCATGAACCTGCCCATGGACTTCATCCCGATGGACGCGCTTTTCTCCCCCATACAGAAAGTGCACTACGCCGTGGAGAACGCCCGCGTAGGCCAGCGGACGGACTACGACAGGCTGGTCCTGGAAGTGTGGACGGACGGCAGCATCACGCCGACCGACGCCGTGACCAAGACCGCCTCGCTGCTGCGCCGCTCCATCATCCCGTTCCTGCCGGAAGCGGAAGCCAAGACCGAGCCCGCCAAGCAGGCGGCCGACGAGTCGGGCGAGAAGGGCACCGAGCTGAAGAGCACGCTGGAGCAGGGCGTAGAGATGATAGAGCTCTCTTCCCGCGCCTCCAACTGCCTCAAGGTGGCCGGCATACGCACCATAGGCGAGCTGGTCCAGAAGACGGAAGACGACCTGCTGGCCGTGAAGAACTTCGGCAAGAAATCGCTGGACGAGATCAAGGAAAAGCTGAAGGAAATGAAGCTTGAGCTCGGCATGAAGCAGGAGTAAGCTCCCGCGGGACTGACATATGATAAAAAACCTCGGACACAAGAAACTTTCCAAGACCGGCTCGCACAGGCGCGCCATGTTCGCGAACATGGCGACCAGCCTGCTGCTGCACGAGAAGATAAAGACCACCCTGCCCAAGGCCATGGAGCTGCGGCGCGTGGTGGAAGGGATCGTCAACGACGCCAAGCTGGGCCGCAAGCTGGAGGTCCGCAAAGCCGTGAAGAGCCGCGAAGTCTACAATAAGCTCTTCGACGTCCTGGCCCCCAGGTACAAGGAGCGCGCGGGCGGCTGCACCAGGATCCTGCGGCTGGGCATGCGGAGGGGCGACGCCGCGGAAGTCGCGCTGGTGAAGCTGGCGGACTAAAAAAATGTTCTTCGATTATTTCTTCAGCCTTTTCTCCAACGACATAGGCATAGACCTGGGCACCGCCAACACCCTGGTCTACGTCAAAGGCAAGGGCATCGTGCTGCGCGAGCCCTCCGTCGTGGCCATAGACAAGGTCCGGAGGAAGGTGCTGGCGGTCGGCAGCGAAGCGAAGCTGATGCTGGGGCGCACGCCCTCCAACATAGTGGCCGTAAGGCCGCTGCGGAACGGCGTCATAGCCGACTTCGAAGTCACCCAGGAAATGATCAAGTATTTCATCAGGAAGGTGCACAACAGGCGCAGCCTGCTGCACCCCAGGATAGTCATAGGCATCCCCTCGGGCATCACCGAGGTGGAGAAGCGCGCGGTGCAGGAATCGGCCGAGCAGGCCGGCGCGCGGGAAGTGTACCTGATAGAGGAACCGATGGCCGCGGCCATCGGTTCCGACCTGCCCATCTCCGAACCCCATGCCAGCATGATCTGCGACATAGGCGGCGGCACCACCGAGGTGGCCGTCATCTCGCTGGGCGGCATGGTAGTGCCCAAATCCATAGACGTGGCCGGCGACGAGATGGACGACTGCATTGTGCAATATTTCAGGAGAAAGCATAATCTGGTCATAGGTGAAACTACCGCGGAAGAAGTCAAGATGTCGATCGGCTCGGTTTTTCCGCTTAAAGAAGAAAAAACGATAGAAGTGAAGGGCCGGGACCAGGCTAAAGGCCTGCCCAAAACGATCCTCGTTACTTCCGAAGAGATAAGGCAGGCTCTGACCGAGCCCGTCAACCTCATTGTGGACGTCATCAAACAGGTTTTGGAAGAAACCCCGCCCGAACTTTCCTCCGACCTTGTGGACAGGGGCATGGTGCTCGCCGGCGGGGGCTCCCTTCTGAGGGGCTTTCCCGAACTTATCCGGCAGGAAACCGAGCTCCCGGTGCACAGGGCGGCCGATCCGCTCAGCTGTGTCGCTTTAGGATGCGGCAAGTACCTTGAAGAGCTCGACAAGATACAGCAAAGACCCGATTTTTTGAAGTCATACCGCAGTTAACCGACGGCGCCGAGCTTTTGCAGGCCCTTAGAGGCCGGGGACACACCTTGCGGCAGGGTATGTCCCCAATGCTTAAGCCCTCCCCCAGGTTTCCCGCATAAGACCGGGTCTTTCGCTCATACAGGGGAAAGACTATGAACAGGGAAAAAGACATGGCGAATTACGCTTTGGTCTTTTTCGTCGTGCTCTCCGCCCTGCTGCTGCTGTTCCCTTCCACCAAATTCGCCCAGACCGCCAGGATCTTCGCCAGCTACAGCCTTTATCCTTCCCTGCACTACGGCGCGAAGTACGACTATTATATCCGCAACGTCCCCGAAAATTTCCTGAACATCCTTAAGACCGACCAGGAGAACAGGGAGCTGAAGAACAGGATAAAGGAGCTGGAGGTCTCCGTCAAGGCCGCCGAGGCGGCCGAGGCCGAGAACCGGCGCCTGACCGGCGAGATGGGGCTGGCCAGGAATTTCGCGCTGAAGGGCGCGTGGGCCCGGGTGATCAACAAGAACCCCCTGGACTGGTACGGGGCCTTCTTCATAGACAAGGGTTCCAGGGCCGGCGTCACGCTGAACTCCACGGTGGTCGGGTTCGAGGGCTCCCGCCTCGGCCTGGCGGGCAGGGTGTTCGAAGTCTACCCGTATTTTTCCAAGGTGCTGCTGATAACCAACGGGGTCTCCTCGGTGATCTGCGCCGCCCCCGGGGCCAGTTTCGAGGGCCTGGCGGAGGGCAGGGGCACCTGGCTCCTGAAAGTTAACTATATCCCCGAAGGCTCCGACATCGCCGAAGGCATGGAGCTGGTGACCTCCCCGGGCGGGCTGCTGTTCCCGCAGGGGCTGCCGGTGGGCCGGGTGGCGCGGGTCCACCCGAAAGAATCGTTCATGAATTTCATCACGGCCGACGTGTCGCCGGCCATAAGCATTAATTCGCTCAAGGAAGTGTACGTCATAAAAAGGGAGCTGCCCGAAGACCTCTCCGGGCTCTCCGAAGGGGCGAAAAAATGACGATCATCGGCGATATCCTGCTCTACCTGCTGACCGGCGCGGTGTACTGGTGGTGGACGGCCAACCTGACGGTTTTCGGCCTGTCGCCCAACATCATTTTCATGGCGGCGCTGGCGGCGGCCATCCTGGCCCGGCCGGTGAAGGCCATGGCCTACGGCTTTTTGTTCGGCCTCTTCCTGGACCTGCTGGGCTCCGGCGTGTTCGGCGCCTACGCGCTGACCTACACGCTGATGGCCTACGGCGTCTATATCCTCAAAAGGCATTTCGACCTGATCGGCGGGTTCTCGCAGATAATAGCGGCGCTCACGCTTTCGGTGCTCACGATGCTGCTCGACCAGAGCCTGTCGCTGATCTTCGCGAAGCTCAACCCGCTGGAGCTGAAGGCGTTCCTGGTGGAGCCGTTCCTGAACGCCGCGCTCACGCCGTTCGTCGTGTACCTGTTCTCGCAGCTGAAAAAAGGGTTCGGCGTCTTATGATCGAGCGGGGAATTTCGCAGGACAGGCTGGATATCCTGTGGCTTTGCGTGGCCGCGGCGGGGCTCGTTTTTTTCCTGCGGCTGGTTAACCTGCAGATACTGAGGCACGGCTATTTCAAGGAGATCGCGGAGAAGAACAGGACCCAGATCCTGCCGCAGTCGGCGCCCAGGGGCAGGATCTACACCAGGGATTCGGCGGCGGTGGCCACCAACAAGCCCTCCTTCAGCCTGATCTATTTCCCGGGCCGGCTGAAGTCGGTGGAGACCATGGACAGGATGGCCAGGAGCCTGTCGAAGCGCCTGAGCGTGCCCTTCGACGACCTGCGCGCCGGACTCTACAAGGCCGTGAAAAAAGAGGCGCCGGTGCGGCTGGCGGAAAACCTGTCCTCCAGGGCGATGTTCTCGCTTTCCGAGCTGAAGACCATGTACGAGGGGATAGACATCATCGTCGAGGCGCGCCGCTTTTACCCCTTCG
>CAZJUL010000013.1:0-3887 GCA_964549095.1 uncultured Elusimicrobiaceae bacterium | reverse complement strand
AGTGGGCGGTCTACGGGAAGAGCAAGGCATACAGCATGGACGCCCGCGTGGGAAAGGCAGGCCTGGAGAAGATGTTCGAGAAAGACCTGAAGGGAAAGGACGGCGGCATCTACCTGGAAGTGGATTCCCGCGGCAAGCTGAACAGGATACTGGAAAGCCGGAAGTGGGCCCCCGGCGCCGATATTTACCTGACCGTGGATTCGAAGATACAGGCCGCCGCCGAGAACGGGCTCAAGAGATCCTCCACCAGCAGGGGCGCCGTGGTGGCCATAGACCCGCGCAGCGGCGCCGTCCTGGCCATGGCCTCAATGCCCGATTACGACCCGAACAGGTTCGTATCCTATTCCGACGAGAAGACGGAAGACAACCTCAAAGAGCTGCCGGAATTCAACGTGGCCGTACAGGGCGCCTATCCTCCCGGCTCCACCTTCAAGATCATCAGCGGCGCCGCCGCCCTGCAGTCCGGCAGGCTGGACCCGGCCGAGACCTTTTTCTGCCCCGGCTACTACGACGCGGGGAGCCGGGTCTTTAAATGCTGGGAGAAAAAGGGGCACGGCCGCCAGGATTTCCTGGACGGGCTGGCGCACTCCTGCGACGTCTATTTTTACAACCTGGGCATCAAGACCGGCTCGCTGAACATAGAGAAATACGCCAGGGAGTTCCGCCTCGGGGTGCCTACCGGCATACACCTGCCGGACGAAAAGGGCGGCAACATCTTCGGGCCGAGCGTCCGGGCGGCCAAAAAAAGCTACTGGTTCACCGGCGACACGCTGAACCTGGTGATAGGCCAGGGCGAGACGCTGGTAACCCCGATACAGATGGCGCAGGTGGCGGCGGCGGTGGCCAACGGCGGCACCTTCTGGCGGCCGTATTACGTGGACCGGGTCGTAAACAGCGAGGGGAAGGACCTCTTCACCGGCCGGCCGGAAACGCTTTCCAGCGTGTCCCTGAAAGACAGCACCTGGGCCCTCCTGAAAGAGGCGCTCCGCCGCGTGGTGACCGACGGCACCGGCCAGGCCGCCAAGATAGACGGCGTGGAGGTTTTCGGCAAGACCGGCACGGCCCAGAACCCGCACGGCAAGGACCACGCCTGGTTCGTGGCTTTCGCCCAGCTTCCGGGCCAGCCCGCGGAGATCGCCGTGGCGGCGCTGGTGGAATACGGCGAGCACGGCGCCTCTTCGGCCGCCCCGATAGCCAAAGACGTCATCCTGGCCGCGCTGCGCGGCAGGCTGCCCGAGCGCGGCAGGCCGGCCGCGGCGCCGCAGCCGGCGGCGGAAGGGCTCGCCGTTTCCACGGCGGCGGGGGCGGGAAGATGATCTTCACTCCCACGGGCGGGCTTAAAAAAAGCCGGATGGACTGGGTGCTCTTCTTCGCGGTCATCGCCCTGCTGACGCTCGGGGCTTTCGCCATTTTCTCTTCGGTCGCGGTCCTGCCGCAGCAGGCGCGCCTCGTCAGGACCCACCTGATAGCGCTGCCGCTGGGGTTCTCGGCTTTCGCCGTGGTCTGGAGCCTCAACTACCAGATCTTCCAGGACCAGTGGAAATTCGTGTACGGCGCGGTGCTGCTGATACTGCTGGGCGTGCTCATCTTCGGGGTGGTGGACAAGGGCTCCAGGTCCTGGTACCGCTTCCCGCTGTTCTCCGTGCAGCCGTCGGAGTTCGCGCGCGTGGGGCTGATACTGGTGCTGGCCAACTACCTGGATAAGAGGGTAGCCAGGATCAGGGAGTTCCCGGTGGTGCTGGGGGCCATCTTCCTGAGCCTGCCGGTCTTCCTGCTGCTCATAAAGCAGCCGGACTTCTCCGCCATACTGATCACACTGCCGGTGGTCCTGATAATGCTGCTCGCGGCGGGCGCCAACCTCTTCCACCTGTCGGTCATACTCGGCTACAGCTTCATCTCGGCCCTTTTCCCGGTGCTCTGGACCGTGATAACGCTGAACCCGGAGCTGCTGGAAAGCCCGCTGATAAATTATTTCTTCCACCTTTCCGATTTCGGCTGGAACAGCCTGCTCTTCCTGGCCGGCATCGCCGCGGGCGCGTATGCCCTGTGGGTCCTGTCCGTGAAGCTCTACTCCAATATCTCCGGGATGTTCTTCGCCGGCGCGGCCATAGTGCTGGCGCTTGGCTTCTTTTCCGGCATCATGGTGAAGAACCAGATGAAGGATTACCAGCAGAAGCGCCTGGAGGTGTTCCTGTCCCCGGAATCCGACCCGCGGGGAGCGGGGTATAACCTGCTGCAGGCGCGCATCGCCATCGGCTCCGGCGGGCTGCTGGGCAAGGGCGTCTTTTCCGGCACGCAGTCCCGGCTCGGGTTCGTGCCGGAGCGGCATACCGATTTCATCCTGGCCGTGGTGGGAGAGGAGATGGGCTTCTGGGGAACCATGCTGGTGATGGGGCTTTACCTGGTCATAATGAGCCGGCTGAGGGCCTGCGCCCACCTGGCCCGCGACCGATTCGGCTACCTGGTGATGTGCGGTATCTTCGGGATGTTCATGGTGTATTTCTGCGTCAATTTCGGGATGCTGCTGGGCCTCAGCCCCGTGGCCGGCGTGCCGCTGCCGCTGCTGTCCTACGGCGGGTCGAACCTGGTGGCGACGCTGATAGCGCTGGGCCTGGCGCAGTCGATCTATTCCCGGCGCTACGCTTTAGTCTGATCTTTATGGAAAACATCCCCAAGGCCAGGATACGGCTGAAGTTCGCGCGGCTTGAGAAAGCCCGGAACCTGTCGCACCTGGAACAGATAAAGGCGCTGCGGGACCTGGCCGCCGCGTCGGGCCTGAGGTCCTGCCCGGCCAAGTGCGGCCGTGAGACGGCGCCTAAAATGGCCTTCGGCCCCGCCATCTCGGTGGGCTATGAAAGCCGCTGCGAATACGCGGACCTCTACCTGGCCGAGTTCGTCCGGGACGAGGACGCGGCGCGCAGGATAAGGGCCGTAAGTTCCGAATATTACGAGCTGGTCGGGGCGAAAAGGGTGCCGGTGTTCTTCCCGTCCATTGAGTCCAGCGTGAACGCGGCGGAATATATTATAGAAGCCGGTTTTCCCGCCGGCTTTTCACAGAAGGATGTGGATGGTTTCCTCGCCAGGCCGGAGGCGCTTTACGAAAAAGTGCGGACCTCCGGCGAGAGGGAAACGATAGACGTGAGGCCGCTGATACGCGGCGCGGAGTACGACGCCGCCGCGGCGGCGCTTAAGCTGGTGCTGAAGTTTGAGCCCGGGAAGAACGTCAAGCCCGAGGCCGTGCTGGGCCTGATGGCCCCGGGCGCCGGGATAAAGCGCATAGTGCGGCGGGAGCTGTACTGGCAGGATTCAAAAGGGCAGCTGCAGGTGTTTTAGGGATCAAGTATTAAGGATCAGGTTGAAAATTACCGCTCGATCCCTGTTTCTAAAAGTCTTATATACAAAGCGCAAGGAGAGTTTCACATCATGAACAATCAGAAACCTAAAAAAGAGATCTTCGCGAACACCTCGTTCGAAGAGACGAGGATCGGCATACTGGAAGACGGCCGGCTGGCCGAGCTTTTCTGGGAGCGCCGCAGCAACACCAACATCGTCGGCAACATCTACAAGGCCGCCGTCGAGAACGTGCTGCCCGGCATTTCCAGCGCCTTCGTCAACATCGGCCTGGACAAGAACGCGTACATCTACATCTCGGACGTGCTGGGCAGCCAGCGCGACCCGATAGAGCGGCTCCTTAAGAAGGACCAGGAGATAATGGTGCAGGTGACCAAGGACGCCATCGGCACCAAGGGCATGAAGGTGACCATGGACGTGTCCCTGCCCGGCCGCTACCTGGTGCTGACCCCGTTCCAGGAATTCGTGGGCGTTTCCAAGAACATAGAGGACCAGAACGAGCGGCAGCGCCTCTCCGAGATAATCAAGAAGATCAC
>CAZJUL010000012.1:13831-19914 GCA_964549095.1 uncultured Elusimicrobiaceae bacterium | reverse complement strand
AAGAGACCGTCTGCGCCGGGCTGATGTTCGGCGCTTTCCAGGACTCCGAGTTCTGGCGCGGGGGGAATTCCTCGGCGGACTTCTACCACCTGAAAGGCGTGATGAACAGCGTGTTCGCCGACTGCGGCGGGTTCAGGTTCGAGAAGCCCCAGGGCGCGCCCGCTTATTTCCACCCGGGCGCCTGCCTGGGGATGAAGCTGGGCGCCGCGCACGCCGGCTGGCTGGGCCTGCTGAACCCCGATGCCGCCCGGAACAGCGATCTCAAGGACAACCAGATATTTTATTTCGAGCTGCCGCTGAAGGCGCTGCTCGCCGCTCACAAGCCGGAGTTCTGGCAGCGGGCGCCGCAGGTCAGGCCGGTGTCGTCCTTCCCCAACATCTGGCGCGACCTTTCAGTGGTGCTGGAAGACAAGTTCGAATGGGCCGATATAGAAGCCGCCATAGCCAAGGCGCCGGACCTTGCCTCGGTCAAGCTGATAGACGTCTACAAGGGCAAGAATATCGGCGAGAACCTCAAAAGCATCACCATCCGCTTCACCTTCTCCTCCATGGAGAAGACGCTTACCGACGCGGAGATCGGCGCGCACATCAACGCCATCCTGCTCAAGCTTTCCCTCGACTTCGGCGCCAAGCTGCGCGCCTGAGGGAGAGGGGGCGCCCCTAGTCCTTCTTTCCGAAAAGACGCTTCAGGAGGCGGTAGTAGTAGAAACTGCTGACTGGGAACACCACCAGGAGATTGAGGTAGAAACCGGCCAGGATCAGCATCGGGGATATCAGTACCATGAGGTTGACGAGGAGCACCCAGGTGGCTATCCCGCCCAGGATGGCGAGGATGACCATGACAGGCTTGAACAGCGGTGTCGTCACGAACCACGCTTCTTTGCCTTTGCCGTCGTCAGTCATTACATACCGCCAGCGCGAGGTTTAGGTACTGCATTTCTATCAGCCTCCCCATTGTTCCCGCTGTTCCTTTTTTTCAAGGGTGCTTTCGCGAGCAGCCGTTCCCTTTACGCCCGCCGGCGCATTCGCCGGATCGTTAGGAAACATAATGTATAATACCAAAAAATCCGGCCGGCGGGCGCGAGTTGGCGGGTTTTCAGCCGCGGAACGGCGGCCGGGCGGGGGGGGGAGAGGGGACGCTGCTTCCTATCTTCCTAAAAACTGTATCGAGCCTGAAATTAGGAAGTTAGGAAGCAGCGTCCACTATGAACACGATCCGCCGGAACAGCTGTCCTGCCCCTGATTTTATTTGCCTTAGGGCCGGCAGTATGCGAAAATATCATTGGTTTTGAGTATGCTGCTGGTAATCATAGCCTGGGGTCCAGGCGCGGCGGAGGGGTTTTATGAAATGTCCGGGATGCCAACATGTAATAAGCGGGGCCGGCGCCTTCTGCGGCTATTGCGGCCACAAGTACAGCGCCGAATTCCAGTCCGAACTGAGTTTGTACCTGGAGCTTAAAGCCGACCTGGACAAGCTGCGCTCCATAGCCAAGAACGACTTCGCGGCGGGCATAGAGCGGCTCTCCCAGAAAATTGAAAAGCGCTACGGTGGCGAGGGAAAACGCGCCGCGCCGGCACCGGCAAAACCGGAATCTTTCACGTACTCGCCCGATAAGGGAATGCTGGACGCGGCCGCGCCCAACGCCGCTGAAACGTCCGCCCCGGTCCTGACGCCCAAAGAACAAAAGCTGGGCGAAGAATCCATTAAACAGTACCAGGCCGCCAGCCGGCCGGTGACGCCCGAAAAGGACAAGAAGGCGGAAGACCTGAACTTTGAAACCGCCATGGGCCAGAAATGGCTGCTCATCATAGGCGTGGTGGCCACGGTCTTCGGCGTGGGCTATTTCCTCAAATATTCTTTCGACCAGGGCTGGATAGGGCCGGCCGGGCGCGTGGCTATGGCCTACGCCTGGGGCGCGGCTTTCCTTTTCGGCGGGAATATCTTCCGCAAGCGGAACATGGAGACCTTCGGCCTTAATCTCGCCGGCGGCGGCATAGCCACGCTTTATTTCGCCACCTTCGCGGCCTTCCAGATGTACAAGCTTATCGGGCAGGCGCCGGCGTTCCTGCTGATGGTCATGGTGACCGCTTTGGCGGGGCTGCTGGCCGTGATGTACGACACGAAGTGGATGGCCGTGCTGGGCCTGATAGGCGGGTTCCTGACCCCGGCGCTGCTCGGCACTGGGCAGGACAGCCAGATAGCGCTGATGAGCTATATGACCATCCTGAACCTCGGCATGCTGGGGGTGGCGTTCTATAAGAAATGGAACCTGCTCACCGTGCTGGGCTTTTTCTTCACCTACCTGCTGTACAGCGGCTGGTACAGCCAGTATTACGCGCCTGAAAAATTCTGGCCGGCCATCATCTTCCTTAATATCTTCTACCTTATCTATTCGATAATGCCGTTCATAACCAAGTTCGTCAGGAAAGAGCAGGTCGGGGGCGGCGGCTTCGCCGTGATCATACCGAATTCGTTCATCGCCTTCGGCTACTCCTATTATATGGTCAAGGCGCATTTTTCTGTCGAGGCCGTCGGCCTGGTTTCTATGTTCTACGCGGCCGTATTCCTTTTCATGGCCACCCACGTCCTTCGGGCTGGCAAGCAGGACACGGAGGGCTTCGCGGTGCTGGTGGGCAAGGCCCTGATCTTCCTGGTCGTCACGGTGCCGCTCGTCTTTTCCAAGAACTGGATAACGGTGTTCTGGTCGGCGCAGGCCCTCGCCGCCATCTGGATAGGCATAAGGCTGGGGAACAGGTCCATGTCGCGGGCGGCGCTGTTGCTGTTCTTCATAACGGCGTGCAAGTATTTCCTGCACGATTATCCTAGCGTCTTCTGCCTCAGCGGGGATTTCAGGATAGTGCCGCTGTACGGGCATCTCTTTATGGAGCGCTGGATAACGGCCGTCGTTTTCTTCGGGTCGCTCTTTTTCGCGGCCGACCTGGCCCGCAGGAAAGGCCTTTCCGTTACGAAAAACCCGGACTCAAGGGTGCATCCGGTCATCTACGTGGCCTTCGGCTTCCTGCTGTTCATATTCCTGAACATGGAGACGTCCTCGTTCTTCCACGATAACCTGCCGGCGGCCAGGTTCGCGGGGATCTCCGTGCTGTGGGCGCTGTTCTCGGTGGCGACGATAATCCTCGGCTTTAAGACGGCCAGTCCGGGACTGCGCAAGACCGCGCTGGTCCTGTTCATGGCCACGATAATAAAGGTTTTCATCTTCGATATGGGCAATATCAGCACCCCTTACCGGATAATCTCCTTTATCATGCTGGGCCTGATCCTGGTGGGGACTTCCTTCCTTTATCACAAATATAAGCGCTTACTTGTTCCCGCTCCCGAAACCCAGGACAAAGGAGAGGCGAAAGTATGAAAAACCTGTTGAACGTCATCGTCTGCGTATGCGTGCTGGGCGGCCAGGCTTACGCCGCCAGGCTCCAGGCGTCTAATTTCCGCTATAAGGCCGCCGTAACCGCCAAGATAGTCGGCGGCACGCTTTACCGCGTGGACCTGCCGGCGGCGGTGCTGCTGAACTGCGCGCCGGGCCAGCCGGACATACGGCTGTTCTCCCCGGCCGGCGAGGAGATCCAGTTCACCCTGGTGAAGGGGGAATATCTTAAGAAGGCCGACGAGCTATACGCGCCCAAAATAACCGCCTACCGGGCCGACAGCCGCGAAGCCGTGCTGGAGTTCGCGCTGGAGAGCCGGCCCAACCCGGTGACCTCGCTGGAGCTTTCGGTGGAGGACACCGATTTCCGCAAGGATACCGAATTGTCCGGCAGCGACGATGGCAAGAGCTGGAAGCCGCTGGGCCGCGGTTCCGTGTATGATTTTTCTTCCCAGGTGGACCTGCGCAAGACGCTCCTTGAGTTCCCGCGCTCTACGTACAGGTTCTACCGCCTTAAGCTGCGCGACACCGAAGAGCCCGCGCCGCAGGGCAAGACGGTGTCGTTCAAATACGACGGCATCGACCTTAACGTCGGAGGCGGGAAAGGGAAGAAGCTGCGCATAAACGGCGTCAGCCTGCGCACCGGCGGCCGGGATACGCGCGTGGAAATATACGACGAGAAGATCTTCCAGCCGGCGGCGAGCGGCGAGCTGAAGGACAACCAGTCTTTTATCGCGATAAGCCAGGGGCTGCCTTTCGAAAAAGTGGAGTTCGACCTCGCCGACAGCTTCTTCATGCGGGATCTTACGGCGTATTACAGCGAGACCGGCGAGGAAAATTCCTACCGCCGACTCTCTTCCGCCAGCATCTACCGCTTCCCGCCCGGCTGGCCCGCGGGCGAGCGCGCCTGGGCCGAGATCTCGAGCCCCGGCTACCGGTACTACCGGTTCGTTTTCAACAACAAGAACAATCCGCCGCTGCGCATCAAGTCCGTGAAATTAAAATGGCTCAGGCGCAGCCTTTATTTTATCGCCCCCGGGGACATGACGGGTGCGACCGTTTCCTTCGGCCGCCCCGGCACCGAGCGCCCCGCTTACGACGTCGAGAGCTTTGTCAACCAGGATAACTGGGAAAAGAGGACGCAGGATGCCCTGCAGCTCGGTGAGCCGGTTTTAACGGAGGGCTACAGCCCTGAGTTACCTGCCGACCGCAAGACCAGGACCGAAAAAAACCTGCTTACCGCCATCATCGTGCTGGTAACGGCGGGCATGGGCTACTGGCTTTACAACCTGCTCAAGAAGGCGGGACCGGCGGCCAATTAAGCCGTGAGCCCGCCGGCAGCGGGCTCCAGGCAGTTTACAATTGCTAAAATATCCATATAGGGAAGGTTTGGGAGGAACTATGGGTATGGACAAACGGCGGGCGCCCCGGCACCGCCACGATTCGGTCCTGGAGATACGCGACGACTCCGGCAGGCTTATCGTCGGGGTCGGCAAGCTGGTGGATTTCTCAATGGTCGGGGCCTGTTTCGCCACCACGAGGCATTTCGACATAGGGGAGCGCATCAACGCGCGTCTGCGCCTGCTCCAGGAGGGGGTCCTGGACATCACCGCCCACATTGTCTGGACCCGCAAGAGAGAGAACGCCGTGCTTTACGGCATCGATTTCGACGTCATAAAGAAAGCCCGCGGTCCCGCGCGCTGAGCCCGCAAAATACCGCTCCCGCCGCCCCGCCGGTCCCCGGCTTAAGGGCGGCCTTTTTTTAATATAATCTTAATAATGCTCAACAAGCTGAAAAAACTGGAGGCGCTGGTCAAAAGCTCGGCGGAGCTCATCAAGAAGCTCGAGGACGACAACTCCGTGCTGCGCCAGCAGGTCCAGGCCCTGAACGAGAACCGGCAGAAGATCCTGAAGGATTCTGCCGGCGCGCGGGAGCTGGCGCAGTTCAAGGACAAGGTGCGCAAAAAGCTGACGCGCATAAACGCCAGGATAGAGAAGGTCATCACGCTGCAGGACACCCTGTTCGGGGAGGATTTCGACGATGCACAGTGAAGTCCGGTTGAAGATAGCGGGGCGCAACATAACGATGTCCGTGGACGGCCTGTCCGATATCGAAATTCAGAGCATAGCCAACCTGGTGGAAAAAAGGATGGGCGACCTGGAAAAAAAGACCGGCCAGCCCGACACCGGCAAGCTCATCACCATGGTGGCGATGGAGCTGGCCATAGAACTGTACAACCTGCAGCGCAAATGCGAGAGCGACAAGGCCGCCGACGCCAGGATGGTGGACGAAATGACCACGGCCCTGGAGAGCGCGCTGGACAAGAAATTGTTCTAGCCCGCCGCCCGGACCGGTTCCGCACCCGGCTTCATTCCCTCTGTTCAGCCTTCTGATATATGCCCGATTCACTATTTGAAGAAGAGCCCGGGACCGCCCCGGCGCTCGAACGCGACCCGGCGGAATCCCCGGAAGGGACGCCCCTGGCCGCCCGGCTGGCCCCGCTGGAACTGGACGAATTCGCCGGCCAGGAGCACATCCTGGGCGCAGGCAAGCTGCTGAGGCGGGCCATAGAGGCCGACACCCTGCAGTCCGCGGTTTTCTTCGGGCCCTCGGGCTCGGGCAAGACCGCGCTGGCGCACTACATCTCTTCCAGGACCAACGCCCGCACCTTCGAGCTGAACGCCGCTACCGCCGGC
>CAZJUL010000012.1:1342-13821 GCA_964549095.1 uncultured Elusimicrobiaceae bacterium | reverse complement strand
GCGTGGCCGAGCTGAAGAAGATACTGGAGTTCTCCAGGAACCAGGGCGGCGGGCTTGTAAAAAAACAGCGCATCCTGCTCATCCTCGACGAGATCCACCATTTCAACCGCACCCAGCAGGACGTGCTGCTGCCTTCCGTGGAGAAAGGCGACGTCATCCTGATAGGCATGACCACGGAGAATCCCTTCTTCTACATAAACGGCGCGCTGCTTTCCCGGTTCATCGTGGTGGAATTCAAGACGCTGGAAGACGCGCACCTGCGCAAGATACTGGACCGCGCGCTGAAAGAAGAGCGCGGGCTGAAAAATTATAAAGTGGAGCTGTCCAAAGAGGCGGCCGATTACCTGGTGGCCAACTCGATGGGCGACGCGCGGCGGATGCTGAACGCGCTGGAACTGGCCGCCGTCACCACCAAGCCCGCCACCGGAAAGCGCAAGATAGGGCTGGAGACAGCGAAGGAATCCATACAGAAGCGCAGCCTGCGCTACGACAAGAGCTCCGACGAGCATTACGACCATATCTCGGCTTTCATAAAATCCATGCGCGGCTCCGACCCCGACGCCGCGGTCTACTGGATGGCCAGGATGCTGGAGGCCGGCGAGGACCCGCGCTTCGTGGCGCGCAGGATACTGATCTGCGCCTCCGAGGACGTAGGCAACGCCAACCCGATGGCCCTGCTGGTGGCGCAGAGCGCTTTTACCGCCGTCGAGTCCGTGGGGATGCCCGAGGCGCGCATCATACTGGGCCAGGCGGCCATCTATGTCGCCGTCTCGCCCAAGTCCAACGCTTCCTACATGGCTATTAACGACGCCCTGTCCGAAGTGGCCAACGGCCCGGACCGGCCCGTCCCGCTGCATTTGCGCGACGCGACCAAGGACGGCGAGGCCTTCGGCCACGGCAAAGGCTACAAATACCCGCACGATTTCCCCGGCCACTACACCGAGCAGGAATATATGCCCGAGCCGAAACGGTTTTACAAGCCCACGGAACAGGGCTTCGAGGCCGAGATAGCGAAGCGCCTGAAGCGGCTGAAAGGACAGGAATAAAAGGTAGCAGGTACCTTTTGGCATATGGAACCCAAGATCTACACCGTCGGCGAGGTCAGCCAGGCCGTCAAACACCTGCTGGAGACCACTTTCCGCGAGATCTGGGTGGAGGGGGAGATCTCCGGCTTCAAGGTCTATCCTTCCGGCCACAACTATTTCGACCTCAAGGACGCCAACTCCAATATCGCCGCCGTTTTCTTCAAGGGCTACGCCGCCGCGCTGAAGTTCGACCTCCAGAACGGCCTGCTGGTGCGCGCGCGCTGCAACGTCACCGCCTACGACAAGACCAGCAAGTACCAGCTGATGGTAAAAGAGATACAGCCGGCCGGCATCGGCCCCCTGCAGCTGGCCTTCGAACAGCTCAAGAAAAAACTGGAGGCCGAAGGCCTTTTTGATCCCGCGCGCAAGCGTCCCATCCCGGCCCTGCCCCAGAAGATAGGCGTGGTCACCTCCCCCGCGGGCGCGGCGATCCGCGACATCCTTTCCATCCTGAAGCGGCGCTACGCCAACCTCCACATCATAATCGCCCCGGTAAAAGTGCAGGGCGAAGGTTCCAAAGAGGAAATAGCGCAGGCTATAAAGGACCTGAACAGCGGCTACCCGGACATAGACGTGCTGCTGGTAGGCCGCGGCGGCGTCTCGATGGAGGACCTGTGGGCCTTCAACGAAGAGATAGTCGCGCGCGCCATAGCCGGGTCTAAAATCCCGGTCATTTCCTGCGTGGGCCACGAGACGGATTTCACCATCGCGGATTTTGTCGCCGACCTGCGGGCCGCCACGCCTTCGGCCGCGGCTGAGCTGGTGGTCAAGAGCAAACTGGAGCTGGCCAACCACATAGCCCAGCTTGAGAAGCGCCTGCTGCAGAGCCTGCGCATCTACTACGAGAACCTGGCCGGCAAATTCCGCCGGCTCATCTCCGCCCGTGCGCTGCAGAACCCGCTGGTCCTGCTGGAAAAGCCGCTGCAGCGGGTGGACCAGGCGGTGGAGGGGCTTTTTGCCGCCTCCGAAGAAAGACTGCGCCGCGCCGGCGAGAAGCTGAATCTACAGGCGGAGAAGCTGAAGGCGCACAGCCCGCTGCTGGCGCTGCGTAAAGGCTACGCCATAGTCAAGGACGCCAAAGGCAAGGCGGTTAAAACCTCGGCCACGCTGGCCGCCGGCGACAGGCTTTCGCTGCAGTTCGCCGAGGGCAGGGCGGACGCGCAGGTCATCGGGAAAGAGGGCGGCTCGGCGGAGCCGTCAGCCGCGGCGGACAGGAAGCCCGCGGCAAAGAAAAGCGGCGGGTCCGAACAGGAGACTTTATGGTAAAAAAGACGAACGGCGGTTTCGAGGAAAAACTGGAGAAGCTTGAAGAAATAGTGGGCAAGCTCGAGGACGAGAACACGCCGATAGAAGAGTCGCTCTCGCTGTTCGAAGAGGGCGTGGTCATCTCGAAGGAATTATCCGTAAAGCTCGAAGAAGTGAAGCGCAAGATAGAGGTGCTCCGCAAGGACGCCGAGGGCAAGCTGAAGCTTGAGCAGTTCGAAGACGAAGAGAAGGATAAATAATGGAGAACCTGGAGGGCCTCTTCGAGCTGTTCTCCGGCACGCCCAGGCAGGGCCCGGGGTCCGAAGCCTCGACGCTAAAAGCCCTTTCGTTCATAGACCTTCCCAAAGACGCCGATATAGCCGATATCGGCTGCGGCTCGGGCGCGCAAACACTGGCATTGCTGAAGAATACCTCCGCCCGGATCACCGCGGTGGACATATTCGACGGCTTTCTGGCCCGGCTCGGCGCACAGGCCCAGGAGGCGGGCCTCTCCGGGCGGCTTAACCTCATCAATGGCGACATGGCCGCGCTGAATTTCACGGAGAACGCCTTCGACTGCGTGTGGAGCGAGGGCGCGGCCTATATAATGGGGTTTTCAAGAGCGCTGAAAGAGTGGCGCCGGCTGCTCAAGCCGCGCGGCTTCCTGGCGGTTTCCGACCTGACGCTGACGGGCGAAAACAGGCCTGAAGAAGTGACCGCCTACTGGACGCGGGAGTATTCCGAGGCCGCCCCTGCCGCCGCCAAACTGGCGCTGGCTGAAAGCCTCGGTTACGAGGTCCTGGGGCATTTCATCCTGCCGAAGGAGGATTGGCTGGCTTATTACGCGGGCCTGAGGGAAAGCCTGGAGCCTTTCAGGCGAAAGAATGCCGCCGACGCCGCGGCCGCCGCGCTGGTGAAAGAGACGGAGGCGGAAATGGAATTTTATTCTAAGTATTCTGACTATTACAGCTACGGGTTTTACGCGCTGCGGAGAAATGACTAAACAAAGATTGGATGTCGCCTGCGTGGAGCGGGGGCTTTTCGAGAGCCGGGAAAAAGCCCAGGCTTCCATAATGGCCGGGCTGGTGACGCTCAACGGCGCTCCGGCGGACAAGGCCGGCAAGCCGGTGAAAGATTCCGACCTGATCGAGATCGCCAAATCCGACTGCCCTTATGTTTCACGGGGCGGTTTAAAATTGAAAGGCGCTTTGGACGGGTTCAAAATAGAGGCAAAAGGCCTGCTCTGCCTGGATGTCGGCGTCGCCACCGGCGGATTCACCGACTGCTTCCTGCAGGAGGGAGCGAAAAAAGTTTACGCCGTGGACGTGGGCGAGGGGCAGATACACGAGAAGATAAAAGCCGACCCGCGCGTCGTTTTCATTCCGCAGACCAACGCCCGCTTCATGAAGCCGGGGCTGTTCCCGGAACCGCCGCAGCTTTGCGCCATAGACGTTTCTTTTATTTCGCTGAAGCTCATTCTGGGCCCGGTCTTCGAATGCCTCGCCCCGGGCGGCTCGGTCGTGGCGCTGATAAAGCCGCAGTTCGAGCTGGAGCCGAAGGACCTGAAGCGGGGGATAGTGAAGTCGGACGAGTTAAGGCTCAAGGCCGTGGGGGAACTGCGCACTTTCCTGTCGGAATACCTGCCGGGCTTTTCGGAAAAAGGCCTGATGGACTCCCCGATAAAAGGCGCCAAAGGCAACACCGAATTCCTCTGGCTGCTCCAAAAGGGGGACGCTGATGACTAAATGACTAATCGTGGGTGTTTTATAACCCGAAACCATCCGCAGGAGATTTAAGCGTGTGGTATCCACTTGGTCAGATAGTTAAAGTCAACAGCTAAGATCATGCCACGGTTTCTGCATGGTTCCATGGTTGTGCCGGGATTTAAATGAGCAGTAATAAATTTCCGAGAATTGCACGGATAATTGCAATTGGTCCATTAATTTACGGGACGGCGGTCTTTTTTTTGTGGGTTTTAACAAGGTATCCATTCCTGGTACTTTTAGGAATTCTCCCGCTTTATGTTATTGTTCCGGTAAATTTATTCACTCTACTCATTCTAATCAGCGAAGCAATTATCCGAAGAGGAAATCCGGAATTTAGGGCCGCATCGGGCAAAGATCTTTGGGTGACAGTAGGCCTGCTTCTTGTGGCATATCCGCTGGCTTTTGGCTACTTCTGGGCGGCCTACCAGATAATGTCAACCTCCCGTTTAACAGTGATAAACAACAGCGGCCGGGATATACAAGGGGTTGTGGTGATCGATCCAAAAAGGAATATAAAGCATATAGGCAGTATTTCAACGGGTAAGAAAGTAAAATATAGATTTATAGCCAAAGGAGAAGGTTCAGTACGGTTGATTTTTCAAGGCCAGCCAGCAGGACAGGAATGTGTTGCGTTGGGTTATGTTACTAGCGGAATGGGGCAAAGCGGTATTGTCGAAATATCTGACACGCTTGAATGTGTGGGAGTCCTTGATAAATTATTTGCTCTAGGCGAAATCGGAGACGGATGTAGAGACTGAAAGCCGAATACGATTCCGATCTGGAGCTCAGTTAGTCATTTAGTCATCAGCGTCCCCTTTATGAATTATCAACTGGCTTGCGCGGTTTGGGAGTTCACTTTAAAGTGCAACCTGAACTGCATGCACTGCGGCTCGTCCGCGGGGGATGCGCGCGCCGACGAACTTTCCACCGAAGAAGCGCTCACGCTCTGCGATGACCTTAAAGAGGCCGGCTGCCTGGGCGTGGCGCTGATGGGCGGCGAGCCCTTCCTGCGCCAGGATTTCCCGGCGGTCGCCTCCAGGATAAAAGAGCTGGGCATGGAACTCTCGGTCATCACCAACGGCACCCTGCTGAGCGACGAAACAATAGAGAACCTCAAGCGCTTGAAGCCGAGGGCCGTGGCGGTAAGCATAGACGCCGCCTCCGCGGAACTGCACGACAAAATACGGGGCGTGCCGGGCTCCTGCGACAAGAGCTGGGCCTTCATCAACAGGTGCCGGCGCGAAGGTTTGCCGGTGAGCGTCATCACCACCGTCCACAAACTGAACCTGCACGAGCTGGCGGCCCTGCGCGAGCGGATCAGGGGCCGCAAGATAGCCTGGCAGATACAGACCGCCGGGGCGGAAGGGCGCCGCTTCCCGAAAGAGCTGCTGCTGGACGAAGAGGAGTTCTATTCCGTCGGCGTTTTCATCGAGGTTTCCCGCCGCACCTATTCAGCGGAGGAACTGCCGCTCATCGGCGCGCACGACCTGGGCTACAATTCGGGCGTGCTGAAGAACATTTCGCTTTACGAGAAATGGGAGGGCTGCCAGGCCGGCGTCTCCGTGCTGGGCATAAGGAGCAACGGCGACATCCTGGGCTGCCTGGCCGTCAACGACGACAGGTATGTGGAAGGGAACGCCCGGCGGCAAAAGATCGCCGGACTGTGGAAAGACCCGTCCGCTTTCGCATATACGCGGAATTTCAGCGCGGCCCAGGCAGGGAAGAACTGCGCTTCCTGCGGCCATCTGGGGACCTGCAAGGGCGGCTGCAACGAGATGTCCTTGATGAAGTCCGGCGTTCTGCACAACGACCCCTATTGTTTCTACCGCCTGGAGGACAGGCTCTTCGCCGGGGAACTGAAGAACCCGCTCAAGCGCCTCTGGTTCCATCTTTACGGCCGCGCCGGCGCGGGTAAGGCGCTGGAAAAGCTGGGCGCGATGTTCGGCGGGAAGGGGGGGAAGTGAAACTCAATATAGGCTGCGGCTACGAGTACCTGCCCGGCTACGTGAACATAGACTCCAGCCGGGAATCCCTGGCCGACAAGTTCATGGAGGCCCACCGGCTGGAGTTCGACGACGGTTCTGCCGGTGAGGTCAGGGCAGCCCAGCTCATAGAGCACCTGGGCTTCTTCAAGGCCAAATACTTCCTGGCCGAATGCTACCGCGTGCTGAAGGACGGCGGCCTGCTGACGCTGGAAACGCCGCACGTCGAGAAGACCTTCCAGGCCTTCCTCAAAGGCGACCGGGCCGGCCGCGAGGCCGCGCTGGGCTGGGTTTACGGCAGCGAATCCCGCGGGATGGAGCACAGGTGGTGCTTTCCGGAGGAACTGCTGAAGGAGATCCTGGCGGAGGCCGGTTTCGAGCTGAAGAAGAAGCAGTATTTCGAATACCAGCCCGGGCGCCCCGTGATACGGCTGGACGCGCGCAAAAAAAGCCGGCCCGCCGCCTTCAGGCGCCGGCTCGGCGCCGGGGACGCCCCCTGCTTCGGCGACGAATACGCCGCTTCCGAGACCGAAAAGCTGCTTAAGGCCGTCCTGGCACCGGGTATTTTCGACGACAACGACCGCGCGTTCGAACTTGTGCTCTACGAGCCTCGGCTGGCCGAAGCTTTCTTCCGCGTCAGGGAGCTGGACAAGTACGTGAAAGCGGCGGCCGCGCTGGGAAAGGTTAATTTCACCGCCCGCATGTATTCCGCGCTGGCCGCCCAGCCGCTGGATACCGGGCAGAAGGAGGCCTTCGACGCGGCGCTCAAGGCCGGGCGCAGCTGCCTCAAAGAGGCGCTGGCCGGCCGGCCCCCGGCGGCGGTGAAACCCGGCCCGCACCCGCTCTTTTCTCTTGAGATGGCGCGCCTGCTTTCCGTGCGGGCGTTCCGCGCCGGGCTGAAGGTCTATGAAACCGGGAACATCGGCGCAGCCGCCGAGCACTTCGCCGCCGCGCTGCGCCTGGACCGGGACAACCCCTACACCTGGCTTTACCTGGCGCGCGGCTACGAAGTTGGCGGGCAGCACGTGAAGTGCGTGCTGGCCTACGAAAGGTCGCTGGCGCTGTTCGGGCGCGACGGCTTCGCCGGCGAGATGGCGGAGGAGATCGGGAAGAGGCTTGAAAAACTGCGCCGCCCGGGCCGCTGACGGTCCGCGAATAAGCGGGCCCCCAAATTTTGTAGAATCGTATAGAGAGAGGTAAGCTAAATGAAAAAGTTTTACGAACTCGGTCTTAAAACCGGCCTGAAGCCCGCGGAGGTCGCCAGGTCCGCGAAGTTCGGCCTCCTGGGCCTGCTCGCGCTGGCGCTGGCCTCGCTCGCGGCCTGCCTGAAGAACGGCAAGACGGACGCGAAACCCCAGGAGCCGCCGCAGCAGACCAGCACGGTGCCAGCCCAGGACGAAGCGGCCCAACAGCGGCAGCAGACCCTGCAGGACCTGGTGGACAACATGGATAAAAGCACGGGGACGGCTCCCGGTCAGACGGGCAAATGCGGCCCGTATCCCGGCTATCCCTGCGGCACTAAATATTACACCGTCAGCGCCGGCGATTTCAAGCGGGCCTGAGCCGTTCCTCTTCCCCTGAACCCATAATGCGTCCCTATCTTGCCAGGCTATCTTCGGGCGCTCTCCTCCTTTTCTTCCTGTGCGGCTGCGGCAATTATTTTTCCGTCAGGATACCCTACCGCCTGCCGGACAGCCGGAACGCCGCCGAAGTGAAAAAAGCGCTGTCGGCGCTCTATATCGTAATCCGGGCGCAACCGGAGCCCGAGGAGAGCGCCATCGGAAGCCTCGCTGGCGCCCTGCTGAAACAGCCCGACCTCCCCTTCAGCGCCGGCGCCCTGGCCCGGAAGATAGCCGGAGCGCTGTCCGGGCCGGGGATGGACGTGAGGGCCTACAGGGTCAGCCGCTCGGAAGAAAAAACCGATCCTTACGCGCCCCGCTTCGCCCCTTCCGGCGTCCTTGAGATCAAACTTTCCGACCCGCTGGTGTCGGCCCGGAAAGAAGAGCGCACCAGCTATTACCTCGACGCCGAGAAGAAGCGGCAGGCCGTGAAAACCGAGGTCTGGGAATATTCCGCCTCCGTTTCCGCCGATATAAAACTGCTGTCCGCCCCCGGCCCCGGGACGCTGGACAAGTTCAGCGCGGTCTTTTCGGTGAGGGAGGACCGCCCCGATAATAAAACCGCGGCCGAGGACTGGTACCGCGGGCGCGAAGAGGCCCTTTACGCCGACGCGGCTGATAAGCTGGCCGGCCGCTACGCCAGCAGGCCGGTGCTGCGCCACAGGCCGGTCTTCGGCAGGAAAGGCGACGACGGGGCCGCGCGCGCGGCGGGCCTGGCCCGCAGGGAAAAATGGACCGAGGCCGAGGCCCTCTGGAGCGAGCGCCTGAAAGCCGGGGGGAGCTGGCGGGATATGCTGGGCCTGGGCGTGGCGGCGGAGGTGCGCAAGGATTTTTCCGCGGCCCGGGAATATTACCTGCGGGCCAGGGAGGCGGCGGCCGTGGACAAGGACGCCAAAGCCGTGCGGTGGCGGGAGCTGCTGTCGGACGTGGAGCTGATGCTCTCCACCGGCCCGGCGGCCGCGGCCCCGGAGCGGGACTGGTTCTCCGTCCCGGCGGCGGTGCTGCCGTTCTCGGACGAAACCACCAGCATTGACGGCCCCCCGATGCTGAGAACCCTTTTTTACGAGGCGCTGAAAGCCGGCGGCTACGCCGTGCAGCCCCTGGAGGAGACGGACCGGCTGCTGCTGGCCCGCGGCTTCACGCAGGGGGGGCAGCTGCGCGCCGCAAATCCCGCCGAGATCTGCGGCTGGCTGGGCGCGGAACGCCTCTTCTACGGCAATATCGGCTCCTTCGGGGAAGTGATGGCCGGCGTATATAACCGGCGCCTGATACAGGGCAAGCTTTCGCTCTGGGACCTGTCGGAAAGGGATTTCGTCTGGAGCGAGGAACATTCCGTGGTGAAGGTCAGCACGCCCAAAAGCCTGCTGGGGGGGCTTTTTTCCCAGTTGGCCAGGGGTTTGCTGGAGCGCGTGAAGGGCAAACCTCTCGCCTACGAAGGTTCTCTTTTCGCTTCCGAAACCGCCGAAACCCTGCCCACCCGTCCCGGCCGATAGTTACCTTAAATTCTCCTTAAAACAGGCCCGGGGAAAGTGTAACTTTAGTCACATAAATTATGAAATGTAATTGTAATACGGGTATTGTATAATTATTCTGGAGCACAATGAGAAAACCTATTGCTTCAGCAGCTATTGCCATGACCGCTAAGACACTGCTTTTGGCCGCTCTGGCGGCCCCGGCTTTCCTGTCCGCCCCCTCCGCCGCGCTGGCGGCCTGGGAGAGGATCCGCTCTTCCGACGCCCCGCTGGCCGTCATCAACGCCAGCACCGGCGCCTACGTGATGAACTACACGGCTGGCGAGGGCTGCGCGGCGATGTCGCCGTCGGTAGGCGGCACTGACTCCGTCTGGTCCGGTTACTACTCCGTAATGCCCTTCAGCCTGCCCGGCATAGGCTTTTACGGCTTCGGCTCCACTAACGGCATAACAATGGAAGGCGCGCTGTGGGGGGCCAAGCCCGACGACAGCATCAAGCTGATGTTCTCTACCGAGATCTCCAGCACGCTGTCCAGGCCCGGCCTGGTCCTTACGCGCGTCCTGGATAACTCCGGCCAGGAAGTGAACGAAGCCTGGGCGGCCCCGACCGACTATTCCCTGGACTACTCCGCGGAAAACCTGATAGTGGTCCCCGCCGCCGGCTGGCCCAAGGGCAGCCTCTTCTCGGTCTATTACTCCTCGTACATAACGGATATCAACGGCTACCCGGTCTCCGGCGGCACCACGGTGTATTTCACCGTGCGCATGGACCACCAGACCGCCAATACGGCGACGGTGCTTTCGGTGCGGAACGCGAAGGTCACCATCCCCGCCAACGCCTATTCGGGCGATTATTTCCTGACCCTCTCCACCTCCGCCGGCGGGACCGACCTGACCGACGCCAACTCCGGGCTGACCGGCTCCCCTGGTTCGCCGCAGCTGCTCGGCCTGCTGACCGTGAATTCCTACGATTCCGCCGGTAACCCGGCCCAGCCTGGGCAGGCCTGCGTGCTCACTATCCCCTACAGGGACGACAACGGCGACGGCTTCGTGGAAGGCGGCCTGGGCCGCATCAAGTCTTCCGGCCTTTCGGTCTGGCGCCTGGATCAGGGCAACGATCTCTGGGTGCGGCAGGCCGGCCCCTCCGTGGACGGCTCTCTGAAGCTGGTGAACCAGTCCGTGCCGCATTTTTCGAATTACGCCCTGATGGGCCTGCCCGACACCGACCTCACCTCCGCTTACGCTTACCCGGTGCCTTTCAGGCCCAACGCCGGCGATACGGCCAAGTACGGCAGCTGGGCAACCGGCATAACATTCACCAACCTGCCCTCTTACGGCACGATAAGGATCTATACGCTGGGCGGCGAGCTGGTGCGCTCGCTGGACATCGCCTCCGCGCAGGTCCTGTCGCAGGTGGCCTGGAACGTGAAGAATTCGGACAGCAAGCAGGTGGCGAGCGGCGTCTATATCTGGGAGATAACGGCCGGCAAGAGCCGCAAGACCGGGAAGCTGGTGGTCATAAAATAAACCCCGCGTCCGGCCGAAGGGCCGCCGCGGCGCGCAGAAACATTCTATGGAAATATTTCCTGGCAAGGACAGTGGCCCGTTAAAAAGCCGCGTTGCCGGCTTTTTAGCGCTCCTCATAGCCGCCGCCTGCTGCGCGGCGCTGACAGCTCCCGCCGCCCACGCGGCGGCCGGCGAGTCCGGCGGCGCTTTCCTGCGGATAGTGCAGAGCCCGCGCGCGGTCGGCATGGGCGAAGCTGGAGCCGGGCTGCACGGCGACCTGCTGGGCGCGCTGGCCCTGAACCCCGCGGCGCTGGCCCTGGCCGATTACAGGGAGCTGGCTTTCGCCTACAATCTCTGGATAGAGGACGTTTCAATACAGCAGGCCGCTTACGCGCATCCCCTGCCGTCCCGGAAAGGCGCGCTGGCGCTTTCTTTCTCCCGGCTCGGCATGGATTCCATAGACGGCTACAATAATTCCGGGGCTTATACCGGCAGCGTGGACGCCGGGGACCTGGCGGTCTCCCTGAACTACGCCCGGCGGCTCTACGGCCCCTGGCAGGACATGCGGCTGGGCCTCTTCGCCGGCGCGGGCCTGAAGTACGCCAGGGAAAGCCTGGACGACGTTTCGGCCAGCGCGCAGCTGTTCGACGCCGGGCTGCTCTGGCGCACCAAATTCGGCGGCGGCGTAGCCGGGCTGGGCCTGTCGGCGCAGTCCCTGGGCGGCGGCTTCAAATTCGACCAGCAGACCGATGACGCTCCCCGGGTGATCCGCGTGGCGGGCGCTTATACTGCCATAGTCGCGGGCGACCCGCTTTCTTTCGCGCTGGACCTGCGGCAGCCCAACGATTCCGGCCTGGGCTACTCGGCCGGGGCTGAATATTTCATCAAGAAAGTGGTGGCCCTGCGCGCCGGCTACATCTCCGGCACGGATATGGGCGGGGGGCTGCGCCTGGGCGTCGGCGTGGACATCCGGCTGATAGAATTCGATTACGCGCTGTCCGGCTACGGGAAGTTCGGCTCGGTGCACCGGTTCAGCCTGTCCTACAAGTTCGGCAAGCCGGTGGAGGTCACGCCGCACAGCTCGCCGGAGCAGGAGCAGGCGCGCTGGAAAGTGGAGCGCGCGCGCGGCTTCATGCGCGAGAACAGGTATTACGAGGCCATACTGGAGCTTAACGGGGCGCTGGAGATAGACCCGGGCTCGATAGAGGCCCTGGACCTGATGAAGAAGGCCAGGAACCTGGTGGACACGGAGCGCTGAAGATGAAATTTTTAGCGGCGGCCTGCTTTTTCTGCCTGTGCGCCGCGCCCTGCGCGGCCGCGCCGCAGGGAGAGAGCCCTTTCGAGAAGAACCGCGCGCTGATGGAGCGCGGCGAATACCACGCCGCGATGCTCGGCTTCATCGATATGGTCATAGCCAATCCCGAGGACGCGCGGGCCAGGGAGAATCTGCGGCTTTGCGGCGAGCAGGTGGTGAAAAAGGAGCGGGAGGCCGCGCTGGGCGAGAAGCAGAAATTCATGGACGAGGCCAACGATTCCCGCCGCCTTATCATGACCCTGCGCGCCATCAAGGAAAAAAGGGCGGACCCGTGGCGTGAGGCGCGGTCCAAGGCCATTTCGCTGGCGTCCAATATCAGGACCGTGAAAGCCGGCGTCCTCGCCTACGAGCGGTGGCTGGAGAGCGTGCCGATCTACTCGGACAACAAGCAGGAATTTATCGACGGGCTGAAGGAGATGCAGAACGCGTTCTACACGACCATAAAAGGCCGGTACCCCTACCTGGTGCAGGGCCGCACCACCGTGGATTC